>JABMNB010000419.1 GCA_013205335.1 Rhodospirillales bacterium | reverse complement strand
GATCATCGTATCGGAGAAGGACAGGAGCGCGGCGACCAGTGCCACCGGCAATAGCGCGTCGAAATCGGCCAGCGACAGGAGCGGCAGCGACAGGTCGGGCAGCCCCGTCGGGACGCGGCCGACGAGGGCGACGCCCTGCCGGTCGAGACCGAGCAGGACGACGGCCAACATCGAACCAGCCAGCGCGACCACCGCTCCCGGGACGCGCGGCGCGAAGCGGCGACAGAGCAGGATGACGGCAAAGCAGGAGGCGCCGATCGCGAGGGAAGCGAAATTCGTGTCGCCCAGCCGGCGGGCCGCGGCGACGAGCTGGTCGAGCGTGGTCTCGCCCTCGACCTTGAAGCCCAGCACTTTCGGGATCTGCGCCCCCAGGATCACCAGGGCAAGCCCGTGCATGAAGCCCGCGATCACCGGCTTGGAGAGAAAGTTGGCAATGAAGCCCAGCCGCAGCAGTCCGGCCAGCAGGCAGACGAGCCCGACCATGACGCCGAGCCCGGCCGCGAGCAGCGCCAGCCGCGCCGGATCGCCCAGCGCCAGCGGCGCCACGGCGACCGCGACGATGGCCGCCATGGCGGTGTCGGGTCCAACGACGAGGTGACGGGAGCTGCCGAACAAGGCGTAGGCGAGCAGCGGCAGCATGCTGCCGTAGAGACCGGCCATCGGAAGACCGGCCAGTTCGCCATAGGCGAGCCCCACCGGCACCATGACCGCGCCCAGCGTCAATCCAGCCGCCAGATCGCGCGGCAGGAAGGATGCCTCGTAGCTGCGCAACGTCGCGAGGCCTGGCACCCAGCGCCCAATGTTCATTCGATCCTCTCCCCTGCCCGATCCTATGCAGGGCAGGAACGATTGGATAGCGGCGCGCTTCCCCCTCTTTGACCTTCGTCACGCTGCCCGGTCGGCCTTGATGCGCCCGATCACACCGGGCGCTCGCCACCCGAGAGCGGCTGGCCGACTTGCTGCCAGATGCTGGCGCCCCGGTGTCGCCTCGCGGAGGTACCCGGCGTGCCTCGCCCCGTTATGCAGCGGCGTCAGACAAGTGAGAGAACGCTAAAGACGGTGAGCCGGTCCTGTGACGCCCGCGCCCCGGCACGCGCCGCCGTGGACGCGATCGGTAAAGCAGACGTTCCGTCCTCCGACGTGAGCCTGATCGCCAACAAACATGCCAGCGTTCAGCGTCCTGGCACGACGAGGGCTTGACGACGTTCGATGCCGGGCCGCCGGCCTACGGCCCGACGAGACCGGGGTCGGGCGTATGGGCCGCGACTGGCGCGACGAAGAAGCGGGCAAGCAGGCCTGACGCGACCGCGGTTAAAGCATTCCGCCCGCCACCATGTCGAAGCGGGAGCGGATTTCCGAAACGGTCGGCGCCTTGTCGGCCGCCATTTCGGGAAACTCCTTGGCAAGATCGGCGCGGTCGAACTCGTCGAGATGGAGGTCGGCGGCCGGATGATCGTCCGGCAGCGCGTTCAACGCATTGTGCAGGTGGAATATGTGCCAGTGCGCGGGCCCCGAAAGCGCGCCTGACTCGAGATGCGCGAGCCGCTCCTGAAAGCGCTGCAGCACCTTCTTCCGTTCTTCCGACATCACCCATCTCCCGTGATTATTCAGTTCTTGTTCGAAGCACATCGTGCGCGAGCGGCCCGTGGACGGCAAGCCGGCTGGCCGTTGCGTCCGCCCTAGCGTAGAACATACTGCATGAAGCGACATTCGGTCGAAGAGAAGAACGAAGGACACAGGACCTTCGAGCAGATCCTCGATCGGCTCGATGCGATGGGCCGCGGACCGGACCCGTGGGAGGAATGCTCCCTCGTGCATGCGATCAACTTCATGGAATGCGGCCTCTACGATCGCGCCAGGACGGCACTCGACGAGTGTATCTTGCCGTCCGATCAGCGGCCCGCCTGGCGGCTAGCCCAGATCGAGCGCAATCCGCAGCGATATTCCGTAGCGCGTCTACGTTTGCGATTCGCGCCGCTCAGAACGGGCACGAACTAGGCTCGGCCGCTCAGGCGCGAAGCGTTCGATACAGAACGGACGGTCGTCAGCGCTTGAATATCGCCACCGCGAGCAGAATGGCGAAAGCTCCTAAGCCCGAGGCCAATCCGGCACCGATCATGAGCGGAATCCGCCGGCGGCGATGCTTCCAGGCCAGCATGCTGAGATGTTCACGGCGGGTCATGCCGCCCGGAAAATCATACTTTTCCGGCGGGTCCTCGATGTTCTGCGTTCCGCGCCACCAGCCCCAGGCCGCGCCCCCTACGGTAAACACCGCAACGACGGCTAGTATGATCACCATTTCATCATAGTAGCAAATTGCAGGCGTTGCCGCATGCCTGTCGTCTTTATCGGGTCCACCGGCAGGCGATGGTGTGCCCGATCCGACCGATCGCGACGTAGGCTTCCCATTCTAAGGTCGCCGGGCAATCGCAGATGCCCACTCGGGCCCTCGGGCGCGCTTGGTAAAGAGCCCGGCATGGGAAAGCCCGCCCTGGTGTTACCCAGGACGGGCTCCTGCAACCCCTCGGGGGAGAGGGACGGCCATTGGGGCCGTCGAAGGCTGCACCAGGACAACGCGCCAGTATTCGACGGGTTGCGCGCAATTCCGAGAAAGCGGCACCCTGTGCGTTCGACAGGTGGCCGTGAAAATGGAGCCGTCCTGCCGCTCGCCCAATGCCTCTAATCGGCAGACACGCGGCCTTCGCGATCGACCGTCAGCATCACTTCCGTATTTCCCCGCAAGGCGCGACCGCGCCAAGTCCCGTCGGGTCCGGGTGCCATGCTTTTCACCAATTTATAGCCATCCGCTTCTATGGCGCCTTTCGCGAAACTGCCTCGTTCGCTGTCCGAACGCGCCGACATCGGCGGCGGCGTGGCCACAGCGGTTTCGACAGTCGGCGGCAATGCCAGAGGCGGCCGTTCACGCGTTTGCAGCGGCACGGGCGCCTGGCGTGCCTCTACGGCGAGCTTCAAGGCAGGGGATGGGCTGCGCGAAGCCGTGTCGTCCTTCGCCGGCGACCGGAAGGGCGCGCCGTCGGGTAAAGGGGCAAAGACATGGGCGCTGGCGACGGCCGTCAGCAACATCGTGGAAGCGAGTACGAAAACAAGGCCTTGCTTCATCGAGATACATCCTACGGTTTTCGGTCACGTAACGTCGACGGAGCAGAGGCGTTGCGAGTCTGTCGATCGACCAGTATCGATGGGGCTCGAAATATTTTTCCGGGTCCCGACATGGCGCTTCCGTCCGGCATTTCCTTCTCGCTTACCCACACGGTCGAACTGCCGGCCCGCTTCAACGTCGCGGTCCCCTTCATCGACCGTCACGTGGCGGAAGGGCGCGGCGCGAAGCCGGCTATCCTCACCGCGCGGGAGACAGTGAGCTACGCCGAGTTGGCGGAGCGCGTGAACCAGACGGGAAATGCCCTGCTCGCGTTGGGATTCCAGCCCGGCGACCGCCTGCTGATGGTGGTGAAGGACTGTCCTGGCTTCTTCTATCTCTTCTGGGGAGCCATCAAGGCGGGCATCGTGCCGGTGCCACCCAACACGCTGCTGCGGGCCCCCGACTATGCCTACATGATCGAG
>JABMNB010000418.1 GCA_013205335.1 Rhodospirillales bacterium | reverse complement strand
GCCTCGCCCATCGTCACCCTGCTCGACCCGCGCTACACGGTGCTCGACGGTCCTTACGCCGGGCGGCTCAAATCCTGCGGCCAGGCGGTGCTCGCCTGCGAGGTCAGGATCGTCGATGCGGAGCGGCGCGAAGTCCCGCGCGGCACCACCGGCGAACTCAGCGTGCGCGGCGCCAACGTCATGAAGGGCTACTGGAACAAGCCAGCCGAGACCGAGGCGGTCCTCGAGGACGGCTGGTACCATTCCGGCGACGGCGCCTATATGGACGAGGAAGGCTTCGTCTTCATCGTCGACCGGCTGAAGGACATGATCATTTCCGGCGGCGAGAACGTCTATTCCGCTGAGGTCGAGAATGCGATCTCGACGATCCCGGGCGTCGCGGAGGTGGCGG
Organism: Rhodospirillales bacterium; assembly: GCA_013205335.1. Classification (GTDB taxonomy): domain Bacteria; phylum Pseudomonadota; class Alphaproteobacteria; order Reyranellales; family Reyranellaceae; genus Reyranella. The sequence continues at coordinate 26,226 of JABMNB010000418.1, read as the reverse complement.
TGATCGGCGTGCCCGACGACCGCTGGGGCGAGCGGGTCCACGCCATCGTCGTCCCGAAGCGCGGCACGTCGCTCGGCGCCGACGACGTGATCGACCATTGCCGCAACCAGATCGCCGGCTACAAATGCCCGCGCAGCGTCGAGTTCCGCGACACGCCCCTGCCGCTCTCGGGGGCCGGCAAGGTCCTGAAGCGCGAGCTGCGCGAGCCTTACTGGAAGAACTTCACCGAGGCCGTGAACTGATGCCCGCGATTCCGTATTACGACTGGATCAGCCATCACGCGGGCCGGCGTCCCCAGCGGCTCGCGATCGATGACCTGCACACGGGACGGAAACTCTCCTACGCCGCCCTCGATGCCCGGATCGGCCGGTTGACCGCGGCGCTGGCGGCGAGAGGCATAGCGAAGGGCGACCGTATCGCCCTGCTCGCGCCCAACTGCGCCGAATACTTCGAGCTGCAGTTCGCCTGCGGCCGGCTGGGCGCCATCATGCTGCCGCTCAACTGGCGTCTCACCGTGCCGGAACTCAACTACATACTGGGCGATTCGAACCCGAAGCTGCTGATCCACGACAAGGCTTTTGCGGAACAAGCCGCCGCCTTCTCGAAAGACCTGATCGAGATCGATCACGACTGGCCCGACGGTGCCCCCGACAGCGCCTACGAACGGGCGCTGGCCGAAGCCGGACCGGCGCCGGCGCCCGTGCCCTTGACTCACGACGACATCGGCATGGTGATGTACACCTCGGGCACGACCGGCCATCCCAAGGGCGCGATCATCACCCACGGGATGGTGTTCTGGAACTGCGTGAACCTCGGCATTCCGGCGCTGATCACGCCCGAGACCGTGCAGCTCGTGGTGCTGCCGCTGTTCCACACCGGCGGCCTCAACTGCTACGCCAACCCGGTGCTGCATGCCGGCGGCACGATCGTGGTCTTGCGCAATTTCGATCCCGGCCGGGCGCTCGACTGTATTTCGGATCCATCGCTGGGCATCACCCACTTCTTCGCGGTGCCCGCGCCCTACCAGTTCATGATGCAGCACCCGAAGTTCGCGCACGCCGATCTCTCGCGTCTACGGATCGCCGGTGTCGGCGGCGCGCCCTGTGCGCTGGCCATTCTCGAAACCTGGATCGCCCGCGGCGTGCCGCTGGTTCAGGGCTGGGGCATGACCGAGACCAGCCCCGCCGGCACGATGCTCGATGCCGCCGACGCCATCCGCAAGCTGGGCTCGGCCGGCCAGGCCATGATGCACACCGCCATCCGCGTGGTCGACGACGAGGGCCATGACGTGGCGGCGGGCGGCATCGGCGAGCTGCTGATCAAGGGGCCCAACATCACGCCGGGCTACTGGAACAATCCCGAGGCCACAGCCAGGAGTTTAACCGACGGCTGGCTGCACACCGGCGATGCGGCGCGGCTCGACGAGGAGGGCTTCGTCTACATCGTCGACCGCTGGAAGGACATGTACATCTCGGGCGGCGAGAACGTGTATCCGGCCGAGGTCGAGAACGTGCTGTTCCAGCTCCCCGCCGTCGCCGACGCCGCGATCATCGGCGTGCCCGACGAGCGCTGGGGCGAGGTCGGCATGGCGATCGTCGTGCGCAAGCCCGGGCAGCAGCTCGTCGAGGGTGACGTGATCCGCCATTGTCTCGGGCGCCTCGCCAAATTCAAGGTCCCGCACTCCGTCACCTTCGTCGACGCCCTGCCGCGCAACGCCACCGGCAAGGTCCTGAAGCGCGACTTGCGCGTTCAGTTCGTCGGCCAGAACGCGCCGGCGATCAGTTGAGCTGTCGTCCTGAGCGAAGCGAAGGACCTTGCGGATCGACCAGCGGACTGCGTGGCTGGCGCGAGATCCTTCGCTTCTCTCAGGATGACATGACGGTCAGACCAACGGCACGTAGTCGTACTCGCCCACGCCTTGCATGATGAGGAACGTGAGCGAGGAGGTTCCACCGTTGGTCACGAGATGCGGCCTCCCTGGCGCGGCGACGAAACTCTCTCCGGGGTTCAGGATCACCTCCTGCTTCGGCTCCTGCAGGAAGAGCCGCATCGTCCCCTCGACCACGTAGAACGTGTCGCTGATGTTGTTGTGAAAGTGCCATGGCACCTTCTGCGTGGGCGAGAGCTGCAGCTCGGCGACCCGGAAGCCCGGCCGCTGCAGGTGGTAGGCGCGCCGCTCGACCTCGTAAAGGTGGCTGGCATCCTTCACCGCTTCGAGTGTCCTGGGTGCCGACATCGTCGATCCTCCTTGCCGGAGAGCCCGGTCCGGTTTTTCGCTGTGCCTTGAACGTCGCAAGCCTTAAGAATGGGCGCGATCCCGTCAAGAAAACAGTTCGATGAAGTAGGATTTTCCATGCTCACGATCTACGGCGTCTACCGGTCCCGCGCGTCGCGCAACATCTGGCTGGCCGAGGAGCTCGGCATTCCGTTCAGGCAGGTGCCGGTGATCCAGCACTATCGCAGCGTGCCGGCCGGTATGCTGCACACGCAGTCGCCGGAATTCCTGAAGATCAATCCGGGCGGCCTCATCCCTTCGATCGACGATGACGGGCTGGTGCTGCACGAGTCGCTGGCGATCAATCTCTATCTCGCCCGCAAGCATGGCGGCGCCCTCGCTGCGGCCAACGTGGCCGAAGAAGGCCGGATCGCGATGTGGTCGCTGTGGGCTGCCACGGGTGTGGAGCCGCACGCCATCAACGTCCTCTATCATCGGCTGGGCAACCCGAACGGCGCGAAGGATCCGAAGATCGCCGACGCCGCCGTCGAGGCACTCAAGGGTCCGTTCGCCGTGCTCGACGGGGCGCTGGCAAAGAGCGGCTGGCTGGTTGGCGATCGCTTCACCGTGGCCGACCTCAACGCGGCCGAGATCGTGCGCTACGCCCAGGCTGCGCCGGAACTGTTCGAAGCAGCACCGCGCGTGAAAGCCTGGCTTGCCGCCTGCCAGGCCCGCCCGGCCTTCAAGAAGATGTGGGCCGCCCGCGACGCGGAGCCGGCCTAGAGGTCAGCTCGCGGGTGCTTCCTTGGGAAGGGCGGCGAGACGCGCCGTGGCGCCCGCGACCGCTTCCGGCGTGAACTTGTCGGGATAGGTCAGCACCAGCTGCTCGCCCGTCATCTCGACCATGCCGTTGGCGACCAGGAGATCGAAGGACTCCGGCGCTTCCTTGCTCTTCGCCCAATCCTCGAGGCATGCGACGACGCCCTTGCCCTTCAGCTTGAGGCGGGTGCGGCTGGCGCGGGTGGCGCGACGGTTCTTCTGCGTCAGCAACTGCTCGTAGGCCGCCAGCGTGCTGTAGAAGGCGCGGTCCAGCGGCTCCGTCTGGGTGGCGCCTTCGAGCGAGCAAAGCTGGTCGAAAGCCTGGCGCCAGATATCTTCGCGGCCCATGCGCTTTGCGTTCTGCATGAGCGTGCGCAGATGCTCGGGGTCCGTATAGCTGGAGATCGGCTTGGTCATCGTCTGCTTTACGGCGACGGGTGCCTTCTCGACGGGCACGTTCGCACGCTTCGTAGAACGCTTTGCCACGGGGCTACTCCTGCACAAATGTCCGGCACTGGGTGTGCAAGAAAAATCACCATATCACATTGTTCGACCTGCAACGCGCTTGTTCACACCGCGAAAGCGAGCCGTCAGACCGCCGCGCCCGACGGGCAATGCCCCTCACGCCGCCAGCACCAGACGATCGTTGGCGACCGCGAAGCCGAAATTCTCGTAGAAGCGCCTGGCCGCACCCTCGCCCACGACCGCTTCGACCTGCACCGCGCGACGCTGGCGCGACCATTCGACGGCGGCGGCCAGAAGGCGCCGGCCGATCCGACGGCCGCGCTGGTCGGCGCGCACGATGAGATTGTCGACCTCGATAACCTTGTGGGCGCCCAGCCCGTCGAGCGGCACCAGCCGGGTCATCAGCACGGCCACGGCCAGCACGCCCACCTCGCTCTGCGCGACCAGCAGAGTCGTGCCGGGTGTCTCGAGCCAGATCAGCACCTGCTCGCGCGAGGACTCGCCCTCGCCGAGAAGATCGCAGAGATCCTCGATGTCGCGCGGCCCCGCGAGCCTCACGCGGATGGCGAGCGGCGGGAGCGGCGGTTCAATTTCTGCTTCGATGATCGACATGTCGTCCTCCGGTTGCGGGTTCCGCCGCGGCCCGGAGGCCAAGTCCTAGAACAAGAAAGCCGCCGGGATGCGGCGGCTTCGTTGAGTCATGACCCTTCGCGCCGCCTATGTGAGGGGCGTAAAATACCAAGCGTTGTGGGACAGGACATTGAGCATGTAGATTCTATAATCCTTTGCCCTTGCGACTGTCAATTGCTCGACGGCATCGCGCCGCAGTTCTTCGCCTTTGCCAGCCGATCGATACGGTCGCGGCGCACCTGAAGAGTGTCGAGCGAAGTCTTCGCTTCCTCATCCGTGCGCGCGACAAGTGCCAGTGGAGGCAGGAAGCTGCTCACATAGATGATCGCCGTATTGTACCCTCTGTTGGAGGCAATGACTCCCTCGAGCTGGCGGCTGGCGGCATTTGCTCTCGCAGCCTCTTCCTTCAGCCCCGGACAGTTCAGCCTGCCCTCCGGGCTTTCCTGATCGCCGACGAGAAGGCGTTGCTCGGGCGGAAGATGACCGAGATCGGGTGGCAGCTGTGGTGCATTGCGCGCGCACCCGGCCAGCATGAATGCCAGAGCCAGCGCGGTCGCCTTACTGCTTGTCATAGGCAATCGCCCGCCCCTTGCCATCCAGCGAGCCCCAGCTGACCAGACCCATCCCGACCGTCCCGTAGCGGACCTGGATCACCGCATCGGCGCCCAGCTTCGCCGCCTCGGCCTTCAACCTGTTGTTGACCATCTCCCGCGTCGGATCGGCATTGAAGAGAGTGGTCTTGTTGACGGTCGCCGAGACGTCGCCCAGCGACTTGTACGACCTGTCCGTGACGTCGCCCTCGACAATCTGGATCTTGTCGACAGGGGTCGCCGTGCGTCCCGCCGCCGCTGTCGTCGGCGTCACCTGCGTCGTGGCCCAGCCGTCCGCACAGGCACCGAGCAACGCGGCCGTACCGATTGCCAGCACGGCTCGCAAAACACGCGTAAAATTCATTGTATCCCCCGGTCAGCCACGTCCTTGAGGCGGCGAGAGTAGAGAGCGCCACGGCGATCTACAAGATCAATAAACAACTCTCAGTAGAAGAAGCCCCATGCAGCGGATGGAACCGGAAGGGTCTGCTTCGATGATCGACATGTCGTCCTCCGGTTGCGGGTTCCGCCGCGGCCCGGAGGCGCGCTCCTCAGACACGAAAGCCGCCGGGATGCAGCGGCTTCGTTGAGTCATGGTCCTTCGCGCCGCCTACGTCAGGGGCGTAAAATGCCAAGCGTTGTGGGAAAAGGTCAGGCGCACCGGCACCATCAAATGTCCAGGCAGCGGCGCCGTCAAAACGCCGGGCGGACGACAACGAAGGGAGATTATCATGAGGCCGTCGACAGCACTTCTCTGCCTGCCGCTCCTGCTGGCGTCCGTGCCCGCTGTCGCCGGCCCGGCAGAAGATGCGAACGCGTTGCTCGACCAGTGGGCCGCGACCTACAGCGCCAACGATCGCGAAGCCCTGGTCGGGCTCTACACGCCGGATGCCGTCCTCCTCGGCACGACGAGCCCCGTCATGTCGGAAGGTACCGAGCAGATCCGCATCTACTTCAAGGATCTCGCCGGCAGCGGGCGCAAGAACGCGATCGTCGAGCGGCGAACGATCGTTCTGGACGAGAACGCCGTTGTCAGTTTGGGCTTCTACAATTTCGCGCGGGCGTCAGAGGGCGACGTGCCGCGCCCGTCCCGCTTTACCATGCTGATCGTGAAGCGAGATGGCCGATGGATGATCCAGCATCATCATTCGTCACCCAAGGCGGCGACGCGACAGTAGCCCGGCCGCGTCGGAGCTCGCCTGACCTATTCGGCCGCGACCGCCATCGCCTGCTTGAGACCTGGCATGGTGAAGCCCAGCTTGTCGAGCTTCTCGATCATGTCGCGGCCGGTCTTCTCGTCGATCTCGACGAGCGGCGGACGCACCGGGTTCCAGTGCGGGTCGCTGCCATAGTGCGCGATGACGTACTTCAGCGCCGGGATCATGACATAGCCCTGCATGACGCCGCGGACCTCGTTGATCCAGGCCTGGAGCTTGTCGCCTTCCGGCGTGCCATAGGCCTTGATCGTCTCGGCTATCTTGCCCGGGTTGATGTTGGCCGTGGCGCTGATGCAGCCGACACCGCCCGCCTTCAGGTTCTCCAGGATCGGCTTCTCGTTGCCGGAGAAGACGTCGAAGCCGTCCTTGGCGAAGGCGTCGATCATGCTCTTGGTGTGGGGCCAGTCGTCCGACGAATCCTTCATGCCGGCGATCTGCTTCGGATAGGCCTTCATCAGCCGCTCGACCAGCTTGTGGGTGATCGGCACGGCCGAGACCGGCGGGATGTGATAGAGATAGACGCGCAGGCGGTCGTCGCCGACCCGCTGCACGACTTCGGAGAAGAAGCGGAACAGCCCCTCCTCCGGCACACCCTTGTAGTAGAACGGCGGCAGCATCAGCACGCCGCCGACGCCGAGCTTGACCGCATGCGCGCTGACCTCGGCCGCCTCGGTGATCGAGCTGGCGCCGGTGCCGGGCATCATGCGCGCGGTCGGCACGCCCGAAGCGACGACGGCTTCGAGCAGGCTCATGCGCTCGCGGGCCGACATCGAGTTGGCTTCCGAGTTGGTGCCGAAGACCGCCAGGCCGCAATCCTGGCTAATCAGCCACTTGCAGTGGGCGATGAAACGTCCGACATCGGGCGACAGGTCGCGCTTGAAGGGAGTGACGACGGGCGAAAGAACGCCTTTGATCCGCGCTGCGACCATGATTTGATTTCTCCCGGGAATGGCGCGCCTTTTCTGCAACGAAGCGCCGGAGACGTCCAGTGTCACCCTCTCCAAGCGAAATATTGCCCGAGGACGGCACGGCCGGCACCTTGGTCGGCCGCCTCTGGCGCGCCGGAAGCCCGGCCGGCCCTGCCGTCATAGCCGTGCGCAACGACGGGGTGTTCGACCTGTCCGCGACCGTGCCCACGATGGCCGATCTCTGCAACGCGCCCGATCCCACGGCGCTCGCGCGCAACACGCCCGGCGAGCGCATCGGCACATTGCAGGAGCTGGTGGGCGACCTGCTGGCGCCGGTCGACCTGCAAGCGCTCAAGGCGGCCGGCGTCACCTTCGCCGTCAGCCTGCTCGAACGCCTGATCGAGGAACACGCCAAGGGCGATCCCGCACGCGCCGAACAGGTACGCGGCGAGCTGAACTCGATCATCGGCGCCGACGTGAGCGCCATCAAGCCGGGCTCGCCGGAGGCCGAGGCGCTGAAGAAGACGCTGATGGCGCGCGGCGCCTGGTCGCCCTACCTCGAAGTGGGCATCGGTCCCTATGCCGAGATCTTTACCAAGGCGCCGCCCATGGCCGCCGTCGGCTTCGGCGCCGAGATCGGCATCCGGCCGGATTCCGACTGGAACAATCCCGAACCCGAGGTGACGCTGATCGTCAGCGCCAAAGGCCGGATCGTCGGTGCGACCTTGGGCAACGACGTCAACCTGCGCGACATCGAGGGCCGCAGCGCGCTTCTGCTGGGCATCGCCAAGGACAACAACGCGTCCTGTGCGCTCGGTCCCTTCATTCGCCTGTTCGACGACACCTTCTCGCTCGACGACGTGCGCCAGGCCAAGGTCGACCTCGAAGTGACCGGCCCCGACCAATTCCGCCTGCGCGGGTCTAGCGACCTCTCGAAGATCAGCCGCGATCCCACGGACCTCGTGGCGCAGGCGATGAGCGCGCACCAATATCCCGACGGCATGGCGCTGATGACCGGCACGCTGTTCGCGCCGACAGAGCCGCGCAAGCCCGGCGGCACCGGCTTCACGCACATGGTGGGCGATCTGGTCTCCATCCGCTCGCCCAAGCTCGGCACGCTCACCAACAAGGTGAACCATTGCGACAGGATCCCGCCCTGGACCTTCGGCACCGGAGCGCTCATGCGAAACCTCGCGGCACGAGGGTTGCTGCGGTAAAGCCTTCGCACCTTTTCAAACTCCTCTCCCCCGCCAGGGGTAGAGGCAGGGTGAGGGGGTTGCACGCGATCTTCGACGCCCCCTCACCTAACCTCTCCCCCTATCGGGGGAGAGGAACATGAAGCGAGACCATGACCGACCTCACCCGTCTGCCCGCTTCCGAACTGCGTGAGCAGATCGCCGCGAAGAAAATCTCTCCCGTCGAATTGACCGACGCCGTGCTGGTGCGTGCGGACAAGCTGCAGCCGGTACTGAACTGCTTCATCACCCTCGTACCCGATCAGGCCCGCGCCGCGGCCAGGGCGGCGGAAGACGCCGTGATGCGGGGCGAGCCGCTCGGCCTGCTGCACGGCATCCCGTTCGCCGCCAAGGATCTCGTGAACACGGCCGGCGTGCGCACCACGTTCGGCTCGCTGCTCTACGAGAACAACGTCCCAAAGGAAGACGCCGTTTGCGCGGCGCGCGTGAAGGCCGCGGGCGGCATCCTGTTCGGCAAGACGACGACGCCGGAGTTCGGCCACAAGTCGCTGACCGATGCGCCGCTGTTCGGCCGCACCCGCAACGCCTGGAGTGCTGCGCACACGTCCGGCGGCTCCAGCGGCGGCGCCGCGGTCGCGGTGGCCGCCGGCATCGGGCCGATCGGCATCGCCACCGACGGCGGCGGCTCGACCCGCATTCCCGCCGCGGTCAACGGCATGGTCGGGCTGAAGCAGAGCAACGGCGTCATCCCGCACAGCCAAGTGGCCGACGCGTTCGGCAACTACACCTACGTGACGCCGATGACGCGCACCGTAATGGACACCGCTTTGATGCTGCAGGCCATGGCGGGGCCGCATCCGTCGGATCCGTGGTCGATCGGCATCGAGCCGCAGGACTATCTCACGGCGGCCCGCGCCGAAGGCGATCTCGAGGGCAAACGCATCCTCTACAGCGCGACGCTCGGCAACACCGTCGTCGCCGGGGACGTGCGCACGGCCTTCGAGATGTCGCTGGTGCGGTTGCGCGAACTGGGCGCCGAGCTGGTCGAACTTTCCGACGCCTTACCCGACATGGGCACGGCCTGGAAGGTGATCAACCACACGACCTGGAAGGCACGCTTCGACGAGATGATCCGCCGCGACGGCAACCGCATGACGCCGTCGCTGGTGCGCCAGGTGGCCGAGGCCGCGGACTGGTCGGGCGCCGACTACCAGCGCGCCATGTTCCAGCGCGCCGACCTCTTCCGCATGGTCCAGGGCTGGTTCGAGACGGCCGATTATCTGGTGACGCCGACGATCTCGCGCACGGCCCTGCCGATCGACCAGGACCTGTTCGATCCCATTACCATCGACGGTGTCGAAGCGGGCGAGCTGCGGCGCAACTGGTTCCCCTACACGATGCCCTTCAACATCACCGGCCACCCCGCCCTCAGCCTGTGCAACGGCTACGATTCCGAAGGCCTGCCGACCAGCCTACAGATCGTCGGCCGCTTCCGCGACGAGGCCTCGGTGTTGCGCGCGGCTGCCCTCTACGAGGCGAGCGAGAGCTGGCTCGACCGATGGCCGGACCTTTGAAACCGCATTTGCCGCCCCGAAGAGCAGCCCCCAGACGGGCCCCGCCGCTGACGGCCGAGCAGATCCAGGCCCGCGTGCTGCATCGCGACGGGCTGATCCTGGTGATCGACAAGCCGGCCGGCCTCGCGGTGCATGCTGGCCCCAGCGGCGCGCCCAACCTCGAGGAATGTTTCGACGATCTGCGCTACGGCCTGCCGCGTCCGCCAGCGCTGGCGCATCGGCTGGACGCCGACACGGCGGGCGTTCTGGTGCTGGGCCGCCATCCCAAGGCGCTGGCCAAGCTCGGACGGCTGTTCTCCGGCCGCGACACCGAGAAAACCTATTGGGCCGTGGTCGAGGGCGCGCCGCCGGCCGAGGAAGGCTTGTTCGACATGCCGCTGCTCAAGCTCAACACGCGCAGCGGCTGGTCGGTGAAGGTCTCCGACAAGGGCCAGCCTTCGCTGACGCGCTACAAAGTACTGGGGCGCGCTCCCGGTATGACCTGGCTGGAACTGAAGCCCGAGACCGGCCGCACCCATCAGATTCGCGTCCACTGCGCCGCCGCCGGTTGCCCGGTGCTCGCCGACCGACTCTACGGCCGCGCCGAGCCGAACAACCAGCTCCATCTGCAGTCGCACGGCATCGTGTTGCCGTTGTCCAAGACCAAGCCGCCGATCGCCGTCACCGCCGCGCCGCCCGCTCACATGCTGGCGGCGCTCAAGGCCTGCGGCTTCAGTCCCGATCCGTCACCCACACCCTGAGCTCGTCGCCGGCCTCGAAGCCGGCCGTCACCGCCGCCTGCAGCTCGCTGCCGGACTCGTACCCAACCAGGGGCAGGCGCGGAAAGGTCTGCGCGGCCATGACGGTGAGCGCGCGCCAGACCGCCGGCGCGTCCGCAGTCTCGGCGACGACGTTGGAAACGCCGACGATGTCCTCGGCGCGATAGAGCATGAAGCCCGCCACGACCTTGAACCCGCGCCGCCCCTTGAACATGACGAAACCCGGATCGTCGAACGGCAGCCTGGCGGCCCCCTTGTCCTCGCGCTCCCAGACGATGTCGGTCGAGGGTCCTTCGGCCGGCATGACGCTGCGAATCCACCGGGCCTCGAACAGAAGCTCGAAGCCGCGGCGCGACAGTTCGAGCGTGCCGAAACTGTCCTTCACCGACCAGCGGCCGGGCAGGTTCGATTTCTTCAGGATCTCGACGGTGGTGAGCTGCTCTTCGAGGGCCGTGTCGCCGACCGCGAGGGTGACGGCGTTGGGATAGAAGCGCGGCACCGGAGCGGCATTCACCCACATGTGCGGCAGCATGCGCCCGGCCTGGCCGTGCGCGCGGCACACCGCATCGCACCAGCGCGCGTTGTTGAGCGCCGCCGCGAGGGTCCAGTCCTTCAGGCGCGTACTTCCTCTCGCTGGAAGACCACATAGGCGGCGGCGAAGACCACGATCATGCCGGCGATGAGACCGGTGATCTGCGGCCAGATCAAGAGCAGGCTCTGATCGAACGGCAGCGGCGCGCCCATGATCGCGCCGCGCATCTGGGCCGGCAGCATCGGCCCCAGCGTGCGCGTCTCCGGGCTCAGCAGGCCCAGCACCGCCTCGCTGAACAGCGTGCCGGGCGACAGGCGCATCAGGGCCATGGCGATATCCTGGACGGCGGCATACTCCTCCAGGCTGCGGATCTCGCTCGGCGCCACGCCGGACACGATCGCCGAGGCGAGCTGCGGCCACAGCAGGAAGAAGAACAGCCAGAGGCCCAGCGCGCAGAGCGCCGAGGTCGCGGTCGAGCGGAAGATCACCGAGAACAGCATCGCGATCGCGAGCCAGACGCCGCCATAGGCGATGGCCACGACCAGGAACCCGAGGCCGCGCGCCACCTCGACGCCGCGCGGCGGCACGCCGAGCAGCAGCAGGCCGGCGCCGAACACGATCAGCCACAAGGCCACCAGCGCCACCGCGAAGGTCGCGAGGCCCGCGAGGAATTTCCCCAGCAGCAGCGCATCGCGATAGATCGGCTGCGACAGGACGCGGCTCAGGGTGCGCCGGTTGAACTCGCTGTTCACCGAATCGAAGCCGAGGCCGATCCCCATCAGCGGGATGATGAAATTGAGCGCCGCGATGAAGGAGATGCCGACCTGCTCCGGCTCCAGGGTGAAGATGCGCAGGAACAGGAAGGAATTGGGATCGACGACGGTGCGCAGCGTCTGCAGCGACGACGCGACCGGGAACGCGCCGAAGGCCAGGACGAAGAGCGTCAGCACCATCATGCGGACGCTGCTGAGGTGATCGGCCAGTTCCTTCATGAAGACCGGGCCCAGCCCGGTGAAGGGCGAGCCCTGGCGGCGTGTGACGCTGGAGTCTTCCCGTCTCATGTCGCCCCGCAACTGCAACACCTCATCCTGAGGAGGCGCGAAGCGCCGTCTCGGAGGATGGGCAACAAACGTGGTGCTCGTGCCCATGCTTCGAGACGCGCTCCTACGGAGCGCTCCTCAGCATGAGGTTGGGGGTGTAATGCGATTCTGCCCGGAACGACGCTAGGCGGCACGGCGCGCCTCCTCGAAGTAGCGCGTGTAGACTTCCTCGAGGCTGGGCTGCAGGTCGGCCAGTCGGGTGAGCGCACCGCCCGTGGTCACGATGCGGTGCGCCACAGTCGCACGCACGTCGCGATCGGCCACGACCCGCCAGGCGCCACCCTCTGCCCCTTGCGGCCCCTCCGGCACGACGCTCTGGACGCCCTCGATGCCGCGCAGGGTTCCTGCGATGTCGGCACCCGTGGCTTCGACCAGGATAGGATGGCCCGCGCCCAGCACCTGATTGGCCAGTTCGACCACCGTGCCCATCAGCGCGATCCTGCCCTCGTTGAACAGCGCCACCCGGTCGCACACGCTCTGCACGCGGTCGAGCAGGTGAGACGACAGCAGCACGGCGACCCCCGCCCTCTTGAGTCCCCGGATCATCTCCAGCAATTCGAAGGTCGAATGGGGATCGAGGCCCGAGGTCGGCTCGTCGAGGATGGCGACCTCCGCCTTCTTCATCACGATCTCGGCGATGCCTAGCCGCTGACGCATGCCGCGCGAGAAAGTGGCGACCCTCCTGTCGAGCACGTCGGCGAGCTGGACGCTTTCCATCGCGTCGGCGATGCGCTTCTCGGCATCGCGGCGCGGGATGGCCAGCAGGCGCGCCGTGTAGCGCAGGTTCTCGCGCGCCGTCAGATGATCGTAGAAGCCGACCGCATCGGGCAGGTAGCCGACGCGGCGCTTGACCTCGAGCGGCTGGCGCACCGGATCGAAGCCCAGCACGTCGACCGATCCGCCGCTCGTCTCGGTGAGGCCGAGCATCATCAGAATGGTCGTCGTCTTGCCCGCCCCGTTCGGCCCCAGCAGGCCGAATATTTCACCGCGCCGGATACTGAAGTCGATCGCGTCCACGGCGCGATGGGTGCCGTAGACCTTGGTCAGTCCGCGTGCCTCGATGACGGTGTCGGCCATTGACGTGAGACTAGCGGCGGCCGAAACGCGCAACCGCGCCCAGCAGCACGAGCAGCGCCACGGCGATGATGCCGATGCCCACGATCCCCCACAGGGTCGAGGTGGTCACGGTGATGCGGAAATCGGCCGACGCCTGCTCGCCGCGGGCGGCTGCGCGGAACGAGGCCACGTAGTCGCCGGCGATCGCCTTGTCGGCCGGCGTCACCAGGACCTGGACGTCCTTCTTGTCGTTGGGCGCGATGGCGGCGATCGACTTGGGATTGAATTCGACCTTCCAGTTGGACGGCACGGTACCCGACAGCTCGACATCGTCGACCGCTGCGGTGCCGTCGTTGGTCAGCACCAGCGTGTAGGTCGAGGTCTTGCCGATCTCGGCCTCGCCGCTCAGCCGTCCGTCCTTGGTCGAGAGCGCGAGCTTGCCCTGCCCGCTCACCTGCAACGTGACGCGCACCTCGGCCGTAGCACCCTCGGCCGCAACCTTGACCAGCACGGGATAGTCGCCGGCCTTCACGTCGCGCGGCGGCATCACCTTGAGCTTGATGTCCTTGGTCTGGCCAGGCTCGATCGGAATCGAGCTGATCTCGTTGGAGCCGAAGCCCTCGGTGAAGCTGCTCTGGAAATTCGCCGGCCCCTGCGCCGCCAGCGCCACGGTCAGGTCTCTTCCGGAATCGTTGCCGACTGTCAGCGTGTATTCGAAGGCCGAGCGCGGCGTACCGCGCAGCGACGGCAGACGCGACTTCAGGCTGAGCTTGGCCGGCGCCTCGGTACCGACGGTGAGCGTGAGCGGCAGGCTGGCCTGCTGCCCCAGCGGGCCCTTGGCCGTCAGCACGACGGTCTGCGAGCCGGGCGAGGCTTCCTTCGGCACCTCGACGCGGAGCTGGATGGTGACGTCCTGGTTGACGCCCGCCATCACCGCGCCGACCGGCTGGCCGCCGCCCAAAACGTCGATCTTCCAGCTCGCGGGAACGCCGCTCAGCGCCAGCGCCAGCGGCTGAGGCAACAGCCCCGCATTTTTCACCTTCACGCGGATCGTCGTGACTTCGCCAGCGCGCACGGTCTGTGAGGGATAGTCGGTCAGCAGGAACAGCCCCTTCACCCCTGCCGGATCGCCCTGGGCCTGCGCCCCGGCCAGTGTCAGAAAGGCCGGCAGGACAAGAAGGAGAGCCAGTAGAGCCAGCGGTGCGCGCATCGTCATGTTCCTGCGGTCCGGGATCAGGCCGCGGCGCTCGGCCGGGCCTTCATGCGGCCCATCCAGGCCGTCAGGTTCTTGTTGGCGGGATCGAGCGGCTGTCCGACCTTGCCCAGGAACTCGAGGAAGGTGAAAAGCAGGATGTCGGCCATCGTAAGTTTGGCACCCGTCACGAACGGCTTGGCTCCCATCTGCTCGTCGAGCCAGACGAGCTTCTTGCGCGCCGCTTCCTTCAGGCCGTCCGCCGCCTCGGGAATGCAGTGGACGCGATCCTGGAAGAACTTCAGACCCTGCGAGAAGCGAAAGCCGTTGGCCGCCGGTTCGAGGATGTTGAGGTCGATGCGGCGCACCCACATGCGGGTGTTGGCGCGCTCCTCCGGCGTGTCGCCGATCAGCGACGGCGTGTCCTTCTTGATCTCGTCTATGTATTCGCAGATTGCGGTGATCTCGGCGAGCACGCTCCCGTCGTCGAGTTCGAGCGCCGGACACTGCCCGGACGGGTTGAGCTTGAGAAAGGCCTCGCTCCGGTTCTCGCCACCGCGCAGGTCGACTTCGACCTTCGCGACATCGAAGCCCTTCTCGGCCATGAACATGCGAACCATGTGGGGGTTGGGACCGACCGAATTGTAGAATTTCATTTTGCGTTTCCTCCGTCTATGTCCCGAAGCGCTATCAAAGTCAGCGCCACGGCTCCACGAGAATCTTGGTGTGGTTTTCCGGATTGCCGAGTTCCGCGAACGCGCCTTTCACACCCTCCAGGCCGACCTTGCCGGTGATCAGCGCGTCGGCCTCGACCTTCCCGTCGGCCAGCAGGCGAAGGCAGCGCGCGAATTCCTCGGGTGTATAGCCCAGTACGAACTGGATCGAGAGTTCCTTCAGGATGCCGAACAGCGGCTCGATGCGGTCCGGCTCCATGCAGACGCCGGCCACGACGATGCGCGCGTCGCGGGGTGCGGCCTCGAAGACCTGCTGCAACAGGCCCGGCACGCCGACGCATTCGAAGATCACGGCGCGCCTGCCCGGCGGCAGCTTCGCGTAGGCCTGCTCGACTTTGGGATCGATCACGATGTCGGCGCCCATCTTCGCCGCCAACTCGCGCCGCTTGGGCGAAAAATCGGCGGCAATGATCGGATGGATGCCTTTCAGCCGCAGCCCGACGATGGCGGCTAGTCCCACGGGACCGCAGCCCACGACCAGCGGCGCATCATTGTCCTGCAGGGCCGCCTTCTCGACCGCATGAATGCCGACCGCGAGCGGTTCGGTGAGGGCGGCGTGATCGGCCGACAGGCCATTCGGCACTTCCAGGAGCAGCGGTGCCGCCAGCACCATCCGCTCGCCGTAGCCGCCGGGGAAGTCGTTCGAATACCCGACGGTGCGATGGCCGTCCGCCTGGGGGATCACCGGCATCGAACAGACCAGCGTGCCGGGTTTCAGCCTGCGCTCGGTGTCGGGCCCGTAGTCCAGCACCTCGCCGCAGAATTCATGGCCGAACACGACGTCGCGCGACAGGTCGAGCGGCTGGCGCCCGGGAATGCGCTTAGAGAGCTCGACCATATGCGGCGCGTGCCTGGCATAATGCAGGTCGGAGCCACAGATGCCGCAGCAGAGTGTCTTGACCAGCACCTGACCCGCTGCCGGGACCGGCTCCGGGACCTCGGCCAAGACCATGTCGCCGCCGCGCAGGACCGCCGCTCTCATGATCTATCTCCCCGCCAATGCCTGGCGAACGGCCGGCCGCAGTGCCGGCAGAACAGTCGCCTCGAACCATGGATTCCGCATCATCCACAGTCCACTTCGCCAGGACGGATGAGGCAACGGAAAAATCCCGGAACCATGAGACTGATAGTCACGAACGGCGTCGGTGAGCGTCTGCCGCCCGCTCCGCTTAAGATATCGCGCTTGGGCGTAGCTGCCCACAAGCAGCGTCAGGCGTCGATGCGCGAGCGCGCCGAGCACGCGGTCGTGCCACAAGGGAGCGCACTCGGGCCGAGGCGGCAAATCGCCGTTCGCGCCCGTGCCCGGGTAACAGAAGCCCATGGGAACAAGGGCGACCTTGGCGGGATCATAGAACTCTTCGAGTGTCAGCCCCGTCCATTGGCGCAGACGGTCACCACTGTCGTCGCGCCAGGGAACGCCACTTGCATGCACCCTTGCTCCCGGCGCCTGACCGATGATGACGAGACGGGACCGGCTGCTGACCTGCACGATCGGACGGGGTCCATCGACAAGTTCCTCCGCGCATACGGTACAGGCACGAATCTCCCTGAGCAGTGCGTCGGTCTTCACATCCACGCGTGCCGCCATCAGGCAATGAACTTGCGCGTCGTAACGACGAAGTCGTCGAGCCGGTCGTGCTGCACCCAGTGGCCGGCGCGCTCGAACTCCACGACCTTTGCCGTCTTGAAATGGTCTATGCGGCCATCGATTTCGGGGTTCGAGGCCCAGCTCTCCTTGCCGTATACCAGCAGGGTCGGACAGGTGATCCGCGACCACAGTTCCTCGATGGCTTCGTAGGTCATGTCGTAGGGCGGAGAGGCACGGACGTAATTGTCGAACTTCCAGCTATAGGTGCCGTCCTCGTTCTGGTTGACGCCCTGCTGGGTGAGATGGCGCGCCTGGTCGGCAGAGAGATGCTTGTTCTCCTCCTGCATGCGCTTGAAGGCGTCCTCGATGGTCGGATATTTGCGAGGGCCGCGGGCCGACAGCTTGCGCTGCTCGTCGATCCACTCCCGCATGCGCACGTCCATCGGCTTCCTGCGCTCGGCGATGACCTTGGGCGACGGTCCCAGGCCCTCGATGGCCACCAGCTTGCGCACCTTGTCGGGATAGATGCCGGAATAGCGCAGGCAGATGTTGCCGCCCAGGGAATGGGCCACGATGGTCACCGGCGCCAGCGCCTGCTGATGGATGAGCTGCGCCAGGTCGTAGATGTAGGCCGCCATCGAATAGTTGCCGTCCGGCGACCACTGGCTGTCGCCATGACCGCGCAGGTCCGGACAGATGACGTGCCAGTCCTTGCGCAGAGCCTGTGCAACCCAGTCCCAGTTCCGGCAATGGTCCCGCCCGCCATGCACGAGGAGAAGCGGCGGCGCTTCGGGGTTGCCCCAGTCGACATAATGCAAACGCAGACGCTGGGAAAAGAAGACGCGGGAAGTCGGCCCCGGCATGCCGTTGAGAGAGGGGTTCATGCGGTCTTCTATAGCGAATCCCGGCGGTTTGCGTCACTCTTGGGGACATGATGAGCCCCGACCAGAACGAGCTGATGACCCGCGTCGGTCCGGGCACCAGATGCGGCGCGCTGATGCGCCACTACTGGCATCCCGTGGCCCTCGCCGATGAACTGCCCGCCGAGCGGCCAGCCAAGCCGGTGCGCGTGCTGGGACAGGATTTCGTGCTGTTCCGCGACGAGCTCGGCCGGCACGGGCTGCTTGAACGCGACTGCCCGCACCGTGGCGCCGACCTCGCGTTCGGGCGCCTGGAAGATGGCGGCCTGCGCTGCCTGTTCCATGGCTGGCTGTTCGACGTCGACGGCAGGTGCCTGGAGACGCCGGCCGAGCCGGAAGGCAGCGTGCTCTGCCAGTGGGTGCGCCAGCGCAGCTATCCCGTCGCCGTTAAGAACGGCATCGTCTTCGCCTGGCTCGGAGACGGCGAAGCGCCGGCCTTCCCCGACTTTGACTGCTTCCTCGCACCCGGCACCCACGCCTTTGCCTTCAAGGGGCTGATCGAGTGCAACTGGCTGCAGGCGCTGGAGGTCGGCATCGATCCCGCCCACGCCTCCTACCTGCACCGCTTCTACGAGGACGAGGACACGGGTGCGGCCTACGGCAAGCAGTTCCGCTCCGCCTCGTCGGACTCCGACATCCCGATGACCCGCCTGCTGCGCGAGTTCCCGCGGCCCAGGCTCGATGTCGAGGCCACCGACTACGGCCTGCGCCTGTTCGCGCTGCGCAAGCTCAACGAGCAGCACACGCATGTGCGGGTGACCAACCTCGTCTTCCCCTACGCCTTCGTGATCCCCATGAGCGCGGAGATGACGATCACGCAGTGGCACGTGCCGATCGACGATACGAGCTGCTACTGGTACGCGATCTTTACCAGCTTCGGTAAGCCGGTCGATCATGCCGCCATGCGCGAGCAGCGGCTGAAGCTCTACCAGATTCCCGACTACCGGCCGCTGATTGGCCGCCACAACGACTACGGCTACAGCGTCGCGGAGCAGAAGAGCGAGACCTTCACCGGCATGGGCTTCGACATCAACGTGCACGATCAGTGGGCCGTCGAGAGCCAGGGCCGCATCCAGGACCGCACGCGCGAGCATCTCGGCACCACCGACAAGGCGATCGTCGCCTACCGCCGCATGCTGCTGTCGGCGATCGGACAGGTCGGCAACGGCGAGCGGCCAATCATGTGGCTCGACCCGCAGCGCGCCGCCGCGATCCGCGGGCCCGTGGCGATCGACGGCATGGGGCCGACAGAAGGCTGGGAAGCCTACTGGAAGGATGTCGACGTGCGCCGCCGCCGCGCCTCGAGCTGGGCGGCCGACACCGTCCCGCCGCTGGTCGCGTGAACCCATGAGCCTGGTCGAGCGCGCGGGCCTCTGGACCGAGGACCGCAAGGCCGCGACGCGCGAGGCCGAGCGGCGCATGAAGGCCGGCGACATGTCGGTCGTGCGCCTGGCTTTCGCCGACCAGCACGGCATCCTTCGCGGCAAGACGCTGATGGCGGCGGAAGTAGACGCGGCATTGAAGAACGGTGTCGGCTTCACCACCACCCTGCTGCTGAAGGACACGTCGCACCGCACGGTCTTCCCGGTCTGGCAGCCGGGCGGCGGCTTCGGCATGAAGGAGCTGGAAGGCGCGGCCGACGTGGTCATGCTGCCCGATCCCACGACCTTCCGGGCCCTGCCCTGGGCGCCGCATTCCGGCTGGATGCTGTGCGACATCTACTTCGCCGACGGCAGGCCGATGCCGCTGTGTACGCGCCATATCCTGCGCAACACGCTCTCGACCCTCGCCGATCGCGGCTATGATTTCGTCGCCGGCCTCGAAGTCGAATTCCATCTGTTCAAGCTGGAAAAGGCGAAGCTCGGCGTCGGCGATGCCGGCCAGCCGGGCCAGCCACCCGACGTGTCGCTGCTCAACCAGGGCTATCAGTACCTGACCGAGCAGCGCTACGACGAGATGGACCCGATCCTGGAGATCTTGCGGACCAACCTCGTCGATCTCGGCCTGCCGCTGCGCACGCTCGAGGTCGAGTTCGGCCCCAGCCAGGTCGAGTTCACCTTCCGCACCGGCACGGGCCTCGATCCGGCCGACACCATGGTGCTGTTCCGCAGCGCCACCAAGCAGATCGCCCAGCGCCACGGCTTCCACGCGACTTTCATGTGCCGGCCCAAGATCGCCAACGTGATGTCGAGCGGCTGGCACCTGCATCAGTCGCTGACCGACCGGAACAGCCACACTAACGCCTTCGCCGATCCGACTGAGCCCCTGTCGGCGACCGGCCGCCATTACATGGCGGGCCTGCTGGAGCATGCACGCGCCGCCGCCGCGTTCAGCACGCCGACGCTCAATGGCTACAAGCGCTACCGTCCCTTCTCGCTGGCGCCCGACCGCGCCATCTGGGGGCGCGACAATCGCGGCGTGATGGTGCGGGTGCTGGGCGGACCGGGCGATCCCGCGACGCATCTCGAGAACCGCGTCGGCGAGCCCGCCGCCAATCCCTATCTCTACATGGCGAGCCAAATCGTTGCCGGCCTCGACGGGCTGGACCGCAAGCTCGATCCCGGCCCCTCGGCCGATACGCCCTACGAGGCCAGGGCGCCGCTGCTGCCGCGTTCGCTGGCCGAGGCGCTGGCGGCGCTGAAGGAGAGCGCGGTGCTGCGCGCCGGACTGGGCGACTTCTTCGTCGACTATTATCTGCGGCTCAAGCAGGCCGAGATCGACCGCTTCGAGCTGGAGGTCAGCGACTGGGAGCAGCGCGAATACTTCTCCCTGTTCTGAGCCTCAGCCGCCCTCGCCGATATCCTCGGCCCAGATTGCGGGATACTCGTCCTGGAAGCGCTTCATCAGGTTGATGCAGCGCAGATCGTTCAGGACGACGACTTCAACGCCACGGGACCGCAGGAATTCCTCGTTACCGCCAAAGGTCTGGTTCTCGCCGATCACCACCCTCGGGATCTTGAATTGCACAATGGTGCCCGAGCACATCATGCAGGGGCTGAGCGTCGTGATCAGTGTCGTATTGCGATAACTCCGGCGGCGGCCGGCCTGGCGCAGGCAATCCATCTCGCCATGGGCGATGGCATCGCCCTCCTGGATGCGCTTGTTGTGACCGCGGCCGACGATGCGGCCGTCCTCGACGAGGATCGAGCCGATGGGGATCCCCTTCTCATCGAAGCCCTGCTGCGCCTCGGCCAGCGCCGTCTCGAACAGTTCCAGCTCTGCCGAGCTCACCATAGATTTCTCCGCCTGCGTCCCGCTGCACCCTTTCCGCCCAAGCGGAAAATGGTCTACCCAACGTCACTCTCAGTTTACGGCAGCTCGCCCAGAAGCGTAACGCCGGGATCGGAAGACATCGCCATGACCGCCATTGCCGTCGTCACCACTGTCGCCAGCCGCAAGGACGCCCGATCGCTCGCCCGGGCGATCGTGGAAGCGAAGCTCGCCGCCTGCGCCCAGATCTCGCGCATCGAGAGCGTCTACACCTGGAAGGGCGCCCTCGAGACCGGCAAGGAATATCGGATCCTGTTCAAGACGCTCGACGAACACTACGCCGCCGTCCAGCGTGCGATCCTCGACCTCCATCCCTACGAGGTGCCGGCGATCCACGCTTTTCCGATGATGCACGTCGCGCCGGCCTATGCCGCCTGGATCGAGGAGAGCGTGGCGGCCTAGCTCTGGCCGCCCTCAAGCATCCTGGTCCAGCGCTTCTGCATTTCTTCCGGACTCACCAACTCCTTCGGCGCGGCCAGGAACCAGCGATAGCCGAACGGACAGGCGACCATGCCGGAACGGTCGCCATAGAACTGGTCCTGCACCGGCCGCACCAGCGTAGCGCCGGCCGCCACCGCGCGCTCGACGGCCTTGTCGGCGTCGGGAACCAGGACACGAAACGCCACCGGCGAACCGCAGATCGCGGCCGGGCTACTTGCGCCGAAATCGGGATACTCGTCGTTCATCATCAGCACGGTATCCCCGATCCGGATCTCGGCATGACCGACGCGGCCGGCCGGCTCGACCAGCCGGAACAGTTCCTCGGCGCCGAAAGCCTTCACATAGAAGCCGATGGCCGCCGCGGCGTCGTGCACGGTCATGTGCGCCTGCACGGTCTGACCTGATGGCGGGGTCTTTGCGGTCATGGCATCACCTGTGTTATATTACGTTACGTATCGTAACGTTAATAGATGTCCCGTCAAGCACCTCCGTCCGTTCCGGCGCGCGGCCGTCCTCGCGATCCCCGCACCCGTGCCGCGATCCTCGTCGCCGCTCGCGGGCTGCTCGAACGCGGCGGCCTGACGGCCGTCACCATCGAGGCGATCGCGCAGAAGGCCGGCGTCAGCCGTCCCACCATCTATCGCTACTGGCCGAACGCGCCCGCGGTGGCGATGGCGGCCTTCCTCGAGAGCACGGGTGCCATCGACGCCACCCGATCACCGCGAACCGCTCTCGCCGCCCTGCGCGCCCAGCTGCACGCCCTTGCCGACGCCTTCGCCGCGCCCGCGGGCCGCAGCGTCGCGGCCATGGTGGCCGCCGCGCAGTCCGAGACCGAACTGGCCAAGGCCTTCCGAAACGAATTCATCGCGCGCAATCGCGACGCCACGCGCGCGCTGCTGGAGCGCTGCATCGCCGACAGGGCCATCGCGCCCCCCGCGGACATGGAAGTGACGCTCGACCTCGTGTTCGGGCCGCTCTTCTATCGCCTGCTGATGGGCCACGCGCCGATCACGCGCGGCTTCGTGGACAGGCTCCTCGACGTCGTCATCCATTCACCCGGCTGATCGCAGCCGCGGTTTCGCGGACCATCGCCGCCACCAGGTCGCCGGCCGGCATCTCACGGGCCAGCGTCGGCGCCTGTCCGCTCCACAGCGGCGTGAAGTCGGTCGAACCCTTGGCCTCGGCAGGTCCGCGCAGCGGCTGCGTCGCCTCGGCGGCGAGCGGAAAGGCCGGTGCGTCGCGACTCATCGGCCCGATCTCGCGCACGATGCGGTTCACGATGCCGCGCGCCGGACGTCCGGTGAACACGTTGGTGAGCGTGGTGCTGTTGTCGTTGGCCTGCTTCAGCGCCCCGCGGTGAAGCGGCGCCGTCTTGGCCTCGGGCGTCAGCATGAAGGCGGTGCCGATCTGGACGCCAGCTGCCCCCAGCGCCAGTGCGGCGGCAATGCCACGGCCGTCGCCGATGCCGCCCGCCGCGATCACCGGCACCTTCACGGCATCCACGACCTGCGGCACCAGCGCCATGGTGCCGGCCTGCCGCGAAACATCGTCGACCAGGAACATGCCGCGATGGCCGCCGGCCTCGGCGCCCTGGGCGATCACCGCATCGACGCCCTCGCCTTCCAGCCAGCGCGCCTCCTCGGCAGTGGTCGCCGAACAGAGGATCAGGATCTTCGCCGCCTTCAAACGCTTCACCAGCGCGCCATCGGGGAGGCCGAAATGGAAACTTGCCACCTTGGTTGAAAATTCCAGCAAGAGATCGCAAAAAGAGGCATCGAACGCGGCACGCGACGGGCCCTTGGCATCGTGTGCGAGGCCGAGTTCGTCGTAATACGGAGCGAGCCTCTGCCGCCAGCGCGCATCCCGCGCGGAGTCCACTACGGGCGCCTTGTGCGCGAAGAAGTTGACGTTGAACGGCCGGCCGGTGCCCTGCTTCACCATCTGAAGCTCCTGCCGGGTGCCCTCCGGCGTCAGCATTGCGGCCGCGATGGAACCCAAACCGCCCGCCTCAGAGGTCGCGATCGCCATCTGCGGCGAGGTCACGCCCGCCATCGGCGCCTGCAGGATGGGATGCTCTATCCCGAAGAGGTCCAGCAGACGACGGTCCTGCCACTTCATGACTACCACTCCTAAAAAATGCTGCGGCGGCACTCTAGCTCGCCGATTATCATCTTAAAAAGCGATTTATAATGATAGAATTCATCTGCTAAAATGATGCCCATGGACGCCAAGGACCTCGTCACTTTCGAAACCGTCGCCCGGCTGGGCGGCATGGGCCGGGCGGCGCACGAACTGAACACCGTACAGTCCAACGTCACCCAACGCGTGCGCCGGCTGGAAGAGGCACTGGGCGTCGCCCTGTTCGAGCGCAGCCGCGCCGGCGCCAGGCTGACACGGGCCGGCGAGCGGCTGATGCCCTATGCGGCACGGGTCGGCGCCCTGCTCGCCGAAGCGGGCCGAGCCGCGCGCGACGATGGTGCCCCGCTCGGCACGCTTACCATCGGCTCGCTGGAAACCACGGCGGCGTTGCGGCTGTCGCCCGTGCTTGCCTCCTATGTCACCGCCCATCCCGGCGTCGATCTCGTCCTGCGCACCGGCACCACGGCCGAACTGATCGAACGCGTCATCGACCATGAACTGGAAGGAGCCTTCGTCTGCGGGCCGGTCGCCCACCCTTTGCTGGTCGCCACACCGGTCTTCGAGGAGGAACTGGCGCTGCTCAGCGCGCCGTCGGAACGCTCGGTGGCGTCCCTGCTCGCCCGTCCCGATCTTCGGCTCGTCATCCTGCGGACCGGTTGCTCCTACCGTCAGCGCCTGGAAGAGGTGCTGGCGCGACGCGGCATCGTCGGCCTGCGACGATTGGAGTTCGGCACGCTCGAGGCGATCCTGGGTGCGGTCGCGGCCGACCTCGGCATCACCCTGCTGCCGCGCGCCCTGATCGGTCCCATGTGGCGCGGCGGACGCATTGCCGCGCATCGACTGCCCGCGTCGGAAGCGCGGGTGCAGACCGTCTTCGTGCGCCGCCGCGACATGCTCTGCTCCAGCGCCCTGACGGCCTTCCAAAAACACGCAACGAGGGGAAAAGTCGGATGATGCGCGTCAGCACGACCGTGTTTTCACCATGAAGAACGTCATGGAGAGCCTCGCCGGCTACCGTGACAAGACCGGTTTCATTGTCG
The DNA here is from genome assembly GCA_013205335.1 of Rhodospirillales bacterium. GTDB lineage: Bacteria > Pseudomonadota > Alphaproteobacteria > Reyranellales > Reyranellaceae > Reyranella. Next base: position 1,842 of record JABMNB010000418.1, on the reverse strand, counting down.
CCTTCGAATATGGCAAGCCGACCTCCTACGTCGGCTCAAGAAACCCAAGGACCAAAACTACGAACTGCGCGACTTTGACGTGGCCGGTCTCGACGGCAACATGATCTTTTTCGGCATGGAATCGAAGAAGGCATCGTGAAGACGACGTTGCACGTTCGTCGAGCCACCGGAGTGGCTGCCTCTCTGAATTGTGACTTCCCTGGATGGCTTTTCGCGACCATTCCACGGTGCGGCCTGTGCCGGGCCAAGCGTTGGAGGACCACATGGCGTTGAGACTTCTCCTGATTGCGGTGTTCCTGATGCCATTGGCCGCCTGCGGCGAGCCGCAACCCTGCCCGTGGGATTGCACGAGGATGCGCGGGAACTGACTCGACACCAGCGTACTTGCAAACAGACTGCTTCTCCCGGACGCTGCGGCGTCCCAAGGAGAAGATTTCATGGAACTCTGGCAATACGACGCGACCGACCTGGCGCGCCTCATCCGCACCGGACAGGCATCGGCGCGCGAGGCGGTCGATTCCGTTCTCGGCCGGCTCCACAAGGTCAATCCTGCGATCAACGCCGTGGTGCACGTGCTGGAGAGCGAGGCCCGCGCCGAAGCCGAAACGGCCGATGCCGCCCGCGCGCGCGGCCATGCCCTGCCGCCGCTGCACGGCGTTCCGGTCACGACCAAGGTCAACGTCGACCAGGCGGGCCTTCCCACCGACAATGGCGTCATTCCACTGAAGGACCTGATCGCGCAGGAGGACAGCCCGGTCGTGGCCAACCTGAAGCATGCCGGGGCGATCATCGTGGGCCGCACCAACGCGCCCGCCTTCTCGATGCGCATCTTCACCGACAACGCCCTGCACGGGCGCACGCTCAATCCGCGCGATCCCAGCGTGACGCCGGGCGGTTCGAGCGGCGGCGCGGGCGCGGCGACGGCGACCGGCATCGGCGCCATCGCGCATGGCAACGACATCGGCGGGTCGGTGCGCATCCCGGCCTATTGCAACGGCGTGGTCGGACTTCGTACCGGCTTCGCCCGCATCCCCTCCTTCAATCCGACGGGCGCGGCGGCGGGGCGCCCGATCGGCGCCGTGCTGATGGCGACGCAAGGTCCGCACACCCGCACCGTGCGCGACGCCCGCCTCGCGCTAGAGGTGATGGCGCGCGGCGACCGGCGCGACTGGCGCTGGAACGACGTGCCGATGCGGGGCCCCGCCCCGGCCCGCCCCATCAAGGTGGCGATCGTGCCCGAGGTCCCGGGCGGCAAGAGCCACCCCGCCCAGGTCGCCGCCGTGCGACTGGCCGGCAAGCACCTCAAGGCGGCGGGTTATGTCGTCGAGGAAGTGCTGCCGCCCGATATCGAGCGCGGCGTCGAACTGTGGCACCAGATCTGCGTCACCGACGTCATCGGAGGCCTATGGCCAACCATGCAGAAGATGGGCGATCCCGACGGGATCGCGGCGATGCGGGCCTGGCTTTCCATCCACAAGCCGGTCGATCTCGCGACCTATGTCGCGGCCCTGACGGAGCGCGAGGCCCTGGCGTTCCGCTGGATGACTTTCTTCCAGCAATGGCCGCTGGTGATTTTTCCAACCCTTTGCGATCTGCCGCCCAAGCAGGTCGCCGACATCACGCCCGACGGGCAGCGCGAGGTGCTGGAGTCGATGCGGTCCGCGCTGCTCGCGCCGTTGCTCGGCCTGCCCGGGCTCGCGGTGCCGGTCGGCAGCCACGGCAAGCTGCGCACCGGCGTCCAGATCATGGCGATGCGCAACCGCGAGGATCTCTGCCTCGACGCCGGCGAGGTGATCGAGGCGGCCGAAGGAATCGTGACGCCGATCGACCCGGTCGCGGCGT
>JABMNB010000417.1 GCA_013205335.1 Rhodospirillales bacterium | reverse complement strand
GGCCCTGGAGCCAACCATTTCACAAGAGGGCACTTCGTTCTGCGCCTCGACCGACGCCCAGCCACAGCGGGCCTGACGGGATGGGTATTGAGCCGTCACGACCTCCAGCAGCGACGACGTCTGCTTCTTTGCGCGAATGGGCAGATTCTCGCCACGCAGACGGCGACCCTGTTTCGCGAAGACAGCCTCGCTGAAGGGGGCGATGGACTTCACGGGTTCAGCCTGCCTCCCGTCGCTGCTTCGTCGCAGCTGACCATCATCGATGCCTCGACCGGGACGGCGATCAGCCTGAACTGATGACCCGGCTTCGCATTGCACTGATCGATCCCTGGCTGACGGATGGTTGGCAGGGGCCGATCCATGCCCTGCAACAAGCGGCACGTATTCTCTCCCGCAGTGGCCACGACGTGATGACGATCGACGCTTCACGGGTCGGCTCGGACGCTCTTCTTCCGCTTTTCACGGCGCAGAATCGAGCCACTGCAACACGGCACTTGCTTGCAAGTCATCGGCTCGCGATGCAACTGGCAGAGCATCCTCCAGACCTCGTCATCGCGCCCCTGCAGGGGGGAATCGCACAAGCACCGCTCATGGCAAGAGCTTGTGGCGAGGCCTTCACCGAAACACGCTTTGCGGTTTGGTCCAATGCGCCATCGCGCAACAGGCTCATTGGCGGAGATGCCGAGGTTGCCGACCTCTCTCTCGTAATCGCCGATGCCATGGAGCGCCAGTGCCTCGCCCTAGCCGATGCGCTCATCGTCGATGGCGCGTCCGTCCTGCCGCTCTCCTTGGGAGAGAACCTGGATCAGCTTCCGCGTGTTTCCTGCCGCCGCCTCGCCCCTGTGCCCCGGCCCGGCACCGCGACGGATGTTCACGAGATCGTCTTTGTAGGAACTTTCCTGCGCTCGAGCGGCGTGACGGAATTCATCGAAGCCATTGAGCTACTGGAGAAGCGCGGATTGCTCGGCCGGCGCCTGGTCACTTTCATCGGGCCGATAGCCGGTTCGCGTCACGGCCTCAGCAAGGAGTGGCTGGGACAAAGAGCCGCCCAGTGGACTTTCCGCTTCCAGGTAGTGCCCGAACCGAATCGAGAGGCAGCCCTCGCCTATGCAGGCCAGGCAGGCCGTCTTGCCGTTGGCATCTCGCCTCACAGCGGCGAACTGGAAGCCATCAGGGCCTGTACCTCGCGTCACGTCGCGCATATGGGGCAGCCGATGGCCGACGGCGATCTCGTATCGAGCCTTGCAGCGGCACTCTCTTCCGCTTTGCAAGCCGTTGGAGAGCAGCCCTCCGAAGGCGAGATCGAATGGAATGGTTTGCTGGATAGCCTTCTCGACCAGCCAATCCGCTCGCCGCAGACGTCCTCCGTGAGTGTCACCGTATGCGTCCTGCATCATGACCGGCTGGCGCTGCTGCAGCGCGCTCTTTCAAGCATTCCCGACACCATCGATGGCCACGATGTCGAAATCATCGTCATCGACAATGCGACTCCCCTGAGCGGAATGAAGAGCAGGATCGAAGCCGTTGCAGGCACTCGGCGGCGGCTCAGGATCGTGGAACTCCGGGAACGGGTCACACAGGCTGCTGCCTATAACCTGGGACTTGCCGCCGCCAAGGGCGATGTCGTGGCATTTCTCGATGACGACAACTTCTATGTTCGTGATGGGTTGAGACGCCTGGCGGCTGCCACGAGTGTTCACGATGTCGTGGTCACCAACCTCGAAGTCTTCGACGGTAACGAAGCAACAGTCAGTTCCGGCCGCCTCCTCTTCCTCGGCGAGGCACATTCGGCGGGTCTATTCTATAATTTCTTCGGCGATACCGCGATGGCAGTCCGGCGGGCAGCCTTCGCCACCCATGGCTTCTTCCACGAGATGAGTTGCGAGTATCCGAGCCTCGACTGGGTCAGCCTGGCTAAAGCCTACGGTCGCGGCTTGATGATCGGCGTCCTTCAATGGCCGGCCGTCAGATACCGTCGGGATACGGCGCGGGCCGACATCCAGGCGGCCAAATTGGACCAGGCCGGCGTGCGTGCCCTCGTCTTCGACGCTTACCGCGGTCGGTTCGACGCGGAAATGGTCGCTCGCTACGCTCAGAATCTCGAGCTCGGCGATCTCTGAGGTCGTCGATCACCGGACGGCGGTGAGGTCATTTCCCTTCAGGAGCAGATGACCCTTATTCAGAAATACACCCGTGTCGGCGACAACTACGTCGATGCGATGGGCCTGCCCCTGTTTTAGCGCACGCGGCAGCGCAATCTGGAAACCATAGGCCCCTGTCCCGATATTCAGTGTCCT
>JABMNB010000416.1 GCA_013205335.1 Rhodospirillales bacterium | reverse complement strand
GCCCCGGTGAACCGCTGGGCACGCGCTGCGAGATCAAGAACGTGAACTCGATCCGCTTCGTGAAGCAGGCGATCGAGTACGAGGCGCGCCGCCAGGTCGACGTGATCGAAAGTGGCGGCACGATCAAGCAGGAAACCCGGAACTTCGATCCGGGGCGCGGAGAGACCCGTTCGTCGCGTTCGAAGGAAGACGCGCAGGACTATCGCTATTTCCCCGATCCTGACTTGCTGCCGCTGATCTTCACGCAGGACTATGTCGACCAGATCCGCGCGACGTTGCCGGAGCTGCCCGATGCGCGGAAGAATCGCTACATCAAGGATTACGGGCTCTCGCCTTATGACGCGGGCGTGCTGATTGCGGAGAAGGAGACGGCCGAGTTCTTCGAAGCCGTCGCCAGGGGCAGCGACGCCAAGCTGGCCGCCAACTTGGTGACCGGCGACTTCTTCGCCATGCTGAACCGCCGCGGCGCCACCTTCGGGACCTCGCCGATCAGCGCCGCCAACCTCGGCAAGCTGCTCGACCTGCAGGCCGACGGCACCATCTCCGGCCGCATCGCCAAGGACCTGTTCGTCGCCATGGAGGAGACGGGCAAGGATCCGGCCACTCTGGTCGAGGAACGCGGGCTTAAGCAGGTTACGGACACCGGCGCCATCGAAGCCGCGATCAAGGCAGTGATTGACGCCAATCCCGGCCAGCTCGCGGCCTACAAGGCCAAGCCGACGCTGTTCGGCTGGTTCGTCGGCCAGGTCATGAAGTCGACCGGTGGGAAGGCGAATCCGAAGGTCGTGAACGAGCTGCTGAAGAAAGCGCTTGACGCCTGACGATGACCGTAAAGCTCTACGCCATGACCTGCGGCCGTCTGGTCGGCCGCCTCAAGGACATGATCGAGGGCGAGGACGGGCTGGTCGCTCTGCCCATTCCATCCTACCTGATCGAACACCCCAAGGGCCGGGCGGTGTTCGATACCGGCATGCACCCGCAGTGCCGCACCGACGCAGCCGGCCGGATGGGCGCGGGTGTTGCGCGAATCTTCGGCTTCGAGCAGTTCGGCCCCGAGGACGACGTGAAGTCACGTCTCGAATCGATCGACCGCGATCCGGGCAAAATCGATTTCATCGTGAACTCGCATCTGCATTTCGATCATGCCGGCGGCAACGAGCTGGTGCCGAATGCCACGATGGTGGTGCAAAAGCGCGAGTGGCAGGCCGCACGGGATCCGGAGACCGCAGCCAAGGTCGGCTTCTTTCGTGCCGACTTCGACCATGGCCATCCGGTGAAGCAGGTCGAGGGCGAGCATGACCTGTTCGGCGACGGCTCCGTGGTCTGCATCCCGACATATGGTCATACGCCGGGTCATCAATCGCTCAAGGTGCGCACGGGGTCGGGCGAGATCGTGATCACCGGCGACGCCTGCTATTTCTGCCGGACGCTTCGCGAGCGACGCCTTCCCCGCTTCGTCTACGACCGCGAAGAGATGCTGGCCTCGCTCGATCGCCTGGAAGCTCTCGAGAGGGGCGGGGCGCGCCTCTTCTTCGGACACGATCCCGAGTTCTGGAAGGACGTGCCCCAGGCGCCGGTTCCGGCTTTCTAGCTGCTGCGCTGAGGGGGGCTCGTACCCCGGCATCAGTTCTGCGGGATGAACTCGAGCATGAGGCCGCCGGTCTGCTCCGGCGCGACCAGGACGCGATCACCTTCTGCGAGGGCGAACGGCACATTGTTGGCGCTGAGCAGGCCCTGAAGCGGGCGCGCTCGCTCGATGGCGATGGCAGCGCCGACCACCGTGGGGAGTTCGGTCGGCGGCATCATTTCGAGCGCCTTGTATTCGAGCTGGAAGGCAAGCGGCGACCAGATCAGCAGTTCGACGGAGCCGGACTTCACCATCGTGCAGCCGTCGAATATCTCCTCGACGGTGGCGCCCCAGGCGGCCTTGAGCGCCTTGGCAGTTTCCTTCGGCTTCTCGGCGATCGCATGAATGGCCATCATGCCGAGCGCGCCGTTGGGATGGACGATCCATTCCGGCTCCATGAACGCGTCGGGAGTCTCGTGTTTCACGGGGAACCAGGGAACAGGGCCGGCGCTTTTGCCGACCACGACGCCGGCATCGACCTCGAAACCGTCCTCGGTCTCCCAGGCATGGGTGCGCTCCTCGCCTTCGAGTTCGGCCACGTTCAGGGCCAGTGCAATCTGTGGCGGATGGCCCTGCAGCAGCTCGATGTAATTCGGGACGTCGTCGCGGTCCGGCTGGAAGCAGATGCAGCGCGGCTCGACCCCGTCGGGCGTCAGAGTGAAGCCGATCTGGCCAAGCCGGGTGGCGGTTTCCGCCGGGTCCGAGGCTGTGAGCGAAAGATGATCGATATCGCGTGCTGAGATTTTCATGCCCGCTCATACAGGCTTACCCCGGCCACGCTCAAGTGCGATACCGGGGCACCTGAATCCAAGGGAGATATCGATGTCCAAGATGACGCTTTACGGCATTTGGCTAAGCGGCCCGACCTACAAGGCGGGTCTTGCCCTGTCCCTGATGGGCCAGCCGTTCGCCTACAAGCATGTCGACCTCCGGGCCGGCGCGCACAAGCAACCTGAGTATCTCGCCATCAACCGCTTCGGTCAGGTGCCGGCGCTGGTCGACGGCGATCTCAAGCTCTGCCAGTCGGGATCGATCCTGCTCTACCTTGCCGACAAGTTCGGCAAGATGGGTGGCAGGACGCCCGAGGAGACGGCGCGGGTGCGCGAGTGGCTGTTCTGGGAGTTCGACCGGCTGGCCTCGAACATCTATCGCCCCCGCGCCATCAAGCGCGGCTTCATGAAGGCCGACGACAACGTGCATCAGATGTACGTCAACCAGGCGAACGACGCGCTGAAGGTGCTCGACGGCGCGCTCGCCAAGTCGAGCTACCTGGTGGGTGACGAGCCGACCATCGCCGATGTCGCCGTCTATGGCGATGTCGCCTATGCCGAGGAAGGCGCGATCGATCTCGCTCCCTATGCCAACGTTAAGGCGTGGATGGCGCGCGTCGAAAAACTGCCGGGGTTCAAGAAGTACGAGGACGTCCTGCCCAAGCAGGACGCAGCCTAGATCCGAAGGTCAGGCGGCCCGCGTCCTGTTCTGGACGTGGGTCGCCGGATCACGTCTCTTCCATCTCCGCCCAGCTCGCCTCGACCGAGCTGCGGTCGAGATCTCGGGTGATGAACACCAGCCGTGATCTCCGCCCCTCGTCGGGCCAGCGCGCCAGCAGAGTCGGCGGATGGAAGGTGCGGTGCACCCCATGGATTACCAGCGGCTGGCTCTCGCCCGCAACGTCGAGCACGCCCTTTACCCGCAGCAGCCGGTCGCCCCACACGGCACGCACGGCCATCAGCCAGCGGTTGAAACGATCCCAGTCCAGCGGCTCGTCAAAGGTCAGGCAGAACGAGGCGATGTGCGCATCGTGCCGCGACCGGTCGTGCCCATGATCGCGGTGCCCATGATCGTGGTGCCCATGATCGTGAGCTTCGGCGTTGAGCCACGCCTGAACCCTGTCGCTCTTGCCCGACGGATCGAACGGACCGGCGTCGAACAGCAGGGCAGGGTCGACATCTCCCTGCACGATCTTGTAGAGCGGCGCACCGGGATTCAATTCGCCCAAACGTGCGCGTAGCCCGGCGCTCGCCGCGATCTCGGCAAGGTCGGTCTTGCTGATCAGCAACCGGTCGGCCACGGCTGCCTGCTTCACCGCTTCGGGATGCTCGTCGAGCTGGCGCGCGCCGTTCACGGCATCAACGGTCGTCACGACGCCATCGAGCCGGTAATCGTGGCTGATCATTGGGTGGTTGAGCAGCAGCTGCAGGATCGGCGCGGGATCGGCGAGCCCCGTCGTCTCCAGCAGCACCCGGTCGAAGGGCGGCGTCTCGGCGGCGGCGCGCCGGCGTGCGAGGTCGCGCAGGGTCCGGTCGAGGTCGCCCTGGATGGTGCAGCACACGCAGCCCGATTGCAGCAGCACCATGTCGCCGCCGACCTGCTCCATGAACAGGTGGTCGAGCCCGACCTCGCCGAACTCATTCACCAGCACAAGGCTGCGGGCCATGCGCCGGTCCCCCAGCACGCGGTTGAGGAGGGTTGTCTTGCCGCTGCCGAGGAAGCCGGTGATCAGCGTCACCGGCAGGCGCTCGGCTGACTTGTCACGGTCGAACAGGCTCATCGAATGACACCTTCAGGAATGCATATGTAACAAGGTAACGATGCCACTTCTGCTTGACGATGCAACCTGAGGGCATGACGCTTCCGACATCAATAAGGAAAAGGAGGAGCGTCCATGGACTCGAGATATCTTCAGGACAAAGAAGAGCTCAAGCGGCCTCGGCAGGAGATCGACGCGGACCGTCGCTCGTTCCTGACGGCAGGCCTCGTGGGTGGGGCCGTGGCTGCCGGTACGCTGGCGGCTGGCGTAGCGCATGCGCAGCACGTGGCCCAGGCGCCCGCGCTGTCGGACAGGATTTGGTGGCCGCATCCCAAGTGGGGCAAGGACGACCAGGCCGGCGCCTCCAACCTGATGACGCCTGCCAAGGTCCTCGACACGGTGAAGTGGATCAAGGACGGCAAGGTCTACCGGATCGGCCGCGTCTACGAATCGGCCATGCCGAAGTTCGGCGAGCGCGCCTTCACGCTCCGCATCCCGGGCAGCCCGACCGGCGGTCCCTACGGCACCAACAAGCTGATCTACAACGACGAGTTCTTGTCGACGGAGATCGGCCAGACGGGCACGCAATTCGACGGTCTCGCGCACATCGGCATCCAGATGGGCAAGGACGGCGACAAGAACGAGATGCGTTACTACAACGGTGTCACCGAGCAGGAGATGGGCGGCGCCTACGGCATGAAGAAGCTCGGCATCGAGAACGTGAAGCCGTTCTTCACGCGCGGCCATCTGTTCGACGTCGAGGCACTCAAGGGCGGCATGATGGAGGCCGGGCAGGAGATCACCATCGCCGACCTCAAGGCGGCGCTGCAGAAGCAGAACATGCAGGAAGCCGACATCAAGGAAGGCGATGCCGTGTTCTTCAACACCGGCTGGGGCAAGCTCTGGATGAAGAACAACGACAAGTTCAATGGCGGCGAACCCGGCATCGGCATGGAAGCCGCCAAATGGTTCATCGACAAGGGCATCTCGCTCACCGGCGCCGATACGTGGGCCACCGAAGTCGTGCCCAACCCGAACAAGGACCTGGCTTTCCCGGTCCACGCCGAGTTGATCGCAAAGAACGGCATCTTCAACCACGAGAACCTGGACTTCTCCGGGCTGATCGCCGACGGCAAGTACCAGTTCGCCTATGTCTTCTCGCCCGCTCCGATCAGGGGCGCCACGGGATCGAATGGCGGGCCCATCGCGGTGACCTGATCGGGGTGTGCCGAGGGCCGCTCAGGTAGAATAGTCGCCGGCGGCGAATTTCGTCTTGGTGTGGGTGCGGCTCAGCTTGCCGGAAGAGGTGCGGGGCAGGCCGGGCTGGCGCTTGATAAGCACGATCCGGGCGTCGACGCCCGCCGCTTCCTTGACCGCCTGCCGGACGTCGCCGACCAGCGTCTCGCGTTCTGCCGGTTCGCTGGGATAGGCCTGGACGACGACGACGACGGTTTCGACGTCGCCGTCGTCGATCGAGAAGGCACAGGCATCGCCGCGGCCGACCTGTGGCAGCGCCTCGACGGCCCATTCGATGTCCTGCGGCCAGATGTTGCGGCCGTTCACGATGATCAGGTCCTTGGCGCGGCCCGTGATCACCAGTTCGCCCTTATGCCAGTAGCCGAGGTCGCCGGTGTCGAGCCAGCCGTCGCGGAGCACGAGCGCGCTCTCCTCGCTCTTCTGGAAGTATCCCGGCATCACGCTGGGGCCGCGGACAAACAGCCGGCCGACATGGCGTTCCCCCAAGGCCGTACCGTGCTCGTCACGAATCTCGACGCTGTGTCCGTCCATCACCTTGCCGCAGACGACGAAGTCCCGGGTTCGGCCCGATTGCGGATCGGTGAAGCTGTCGACTTTGACGCCACCGAACGCTGCTCCGAAGCTCAAGCCGACACAGACCTCGGCCATGCCGTAGCTCGGCAGGAAGGCGCGCTCGTCGAAGCCCGCCGCCTTGAACGCCTCGGCGAAGCGGCGCAGCACGGGAAGCTGGATCATGTCGGCACCGACACCGGCGAGGCGCAGGCTCGACAGGTCGAGTCCCCCCGCCGGTAACTTCTGGGCGCGCCGGGTCAGGAGGTCGTAGCCGAAGCTCGGGCTGTAGGTGATGGTCGCGCGGCGGCGCGAGATCAGCGAGAGCCACTGCATCGGCCGTCGGGCGAAGTCGCGCGGCGCGAGCAGGTCGACGCTGCGCTGTGCACACATCGGAGCGAGGATGAACCCGATCAGGCCCATGTCGTGATAGAGCGGCAGCCAGCTCACGCCGGAATCATTCTCGTCGAGCTTCTGGGCGGCGATCGACCCGTCGATGTTCGCCATGAGCTGGTTCTGGCGGATGTCGACGCCGAGCGGCGCTCGCGTGCTGCCGGAGGAGAACTGGACGTAGCAGGGCATGCCCGCGCCGAGCGGCCGAAGTTCGGCCGTGGCCTCGGGAAGGGCATTGAAGACCGCCATCCCTCCGGCGAAACGAGCAGACGTGCCTTCGGCGGCGGTCTTTGCGAACTCGACCAGTTCGTCGGGCGCCAGCACGCCCACGGCTTGCGAGGCGGTGATCTGCTTCCTGAGCTGGAAAATATAGTGCGCCTTGGCGCCGAGACCGACCGGCACGGGCACGGGCACGGGGACGATGCCGGCGTACTGGGCGCCGAAGAAAGCGACGCAGAAGCCGGGCCAGGTGTCGGCGATCAGGACCAGCCGTTCGCCCGGCTCGATGCCGGCGCCGATCAGGCGGCGCGCAAAGGCCACGGCCTCGGTGCGGAGATGCCGGTAGGGCAGGGTGGCCTGGAGGTTGCCGCGGGCATCGAAGAAGTTGAAGCCGGTCTCGCCCCGGGCGGCATAGTCCAGCGCCTCGCTCAGGCTGGCGAAGCCGCCGCGGCGGAAGGGCAGGGATACGTTATGGGTCGGAGTCGGCACCGCGACCCAGCGATCCGGGCTCGATTGCAGGGTCGAAACATAACGTTGCATCTGGTCGGCTATGCCATCGGCCGGCATGGCATTCTCAAGAAGCGCAGGTGGGATTCCTCGGATCGACGTCATCGGACGCTCCCAAACGGTTCACACTAAGCGCGTCACCGCTCGGTTGACCGTCCCGCTGGATCATCCCGTCCATCGGAAGAGCGACGCTATCGCCGGCAGGTCTTCTGGCTCGCGGGTCGCAGCTCCTGCCCGTCTTCCCGGACCCAGGTCCAGTGACATATGGGCTCTCGCTCGCCGCTTACAGCTGCGGGTACAGCTGCCGATTGGCTCCCAGCCGAGGGCGCGGCACGGCATTCCCTGTTAGCCTCCGGTTAAGAAGGACCGTCGATGGCCACTGGTTAAGCTTGCGCTTGCCGCCGGTCAATTGCTTTGATGCCGCAAATCTCGGGAGGAGACTGCAAAATGTCGATGATTCGTAGGACCGCCGCCGCGGCGCTCGTCGTCGCGCTGGCCTGGGCGGCCGGCGCCCAGGGGATTCCAAAGGTGCAATCCCCAGAAGAAGTAGGGTTTCTCTCCACGCGACTGAAGCGCCTCAGTGACCGCCTGAACGAGGGCGTGAAGAACAACGAATTGCCCGGCGCGGTCGTGCTGATTGCCCGAAACGGCAAGATCGTGATGTTCGAGTCCTACGGCTACCGCGACAAGGACGCCAAGGTCGCGATGACCAACGATACGATCTTCCGCATCGCCTCCATGACCAAGCCGATCGTGACCCTGGCCGCGATGATGCTGATGGAAGAGGGCAGGCTCACGCTCGCCGATCGCGTGTCGACCCATATTCCGGCCTTCGCCGATACCAAGGTGGCCGTACCGAAGAAGAAAGACGACGGCACGACGGAGATGGTGCTGGAGCCGCAATACCGGCCGATGACGGTGCACGACTTGATGCGCCATACGTCGGGCCTGACCTATGGCGCAGCGGGCGCCAATCCGGTGAAGCAGTCCTATTTCGACATGAAGGTCGCGGATCGCAGCCAGACCAATGCCGAGATGGCCGACAAGCTGGGCAAGCTCGCGCTCCTCTACCAGCCGGGCACGACCTGGGAGTATTCGATGTCGACCGACGTGCTGGGCCGCGTCGTCGAGGTTGCCTCCGGCATGCCGCTCGACAAGTTCATCGAGGAGAGGATCACCAAGCCGCTCAAGATGGGCGATACGGCGTTCGAGGCCAGCGCCGACAAGAAGGCGCGCGGCGCCAGGCCGATGAAGGAAGGACCGAAGAACGAATTGCCGGCGATCCCCGACATCACCGAGAAATTCACCTGGCGCTCCGGCGGTGGCGGCATGGTCTCGACCGCGGCCGACTATGCCCGCTTCCTCCAGATGTTCGCCAATGGCGGGCAGCTCGACGGCGTTCGTCTCGTATCGCGCAAGACGATCGATCTAATGACCGCCGACGCATTGCCGCCCGACATCAAGATGGGCGCCGACATGTTCCGCTTCGAGGCGCTGGAGCCCAGCGCGAGGATGGGCCAGGGATTTGGCCTGGGCTTCGCCGTGCGCAACGTGCAGGGCGTCAATCCGCTCCCCGGATCGCCCAACGACTATTTCTGGGGCGGCGCCTACGGGACCTACTTCTGGCACGATCCGCGTGAGCGCCTGTATGTCGTTTTCATGATGCAATCGCCGCAGGCGCGCCTGCGTTACCGCTTCCTGATGCGCGACCTCGTTTACCAGGCGATGGTGAACTAGCCGCCCTTGACGCTCCGCCGACGGAGAACCACGTTGGCGGAGCCCGTCGCGAACGGGTGGGAGGCTTGTCATGCAACAGCAAGAACGCGATCTGATCTCGGGACTGTTCGACCGGCTGAGGCCGTTCGAGTCCCAGGCGCGCGACAGCGAGGCCGACTCGTTCATCAAGGGATTGACGGCCCAGCAGCCGGCCGCGCCGTACCTGCTGGTGCAGGCGGTGCTCGTCCAGGAGCAGGCGCTGAAGGCTGCACAGGAGCGCATTGCCGAACTCGAATCGAAGGCGGTTGCCGCGCAGCCGGCCGCGTCCGGCTTCCTGGGCAACGCGCCGAAGATCGGACCCTGGGGCGCGCCCGCAGGCGCCGCCGCGCCGCGTACCTCGGTGCCGACCACTGCTCCGTCCAGCCGTTCGCCGCAGCAGGCGGCCGTGCCGCCAGAACAGCAGGCAGCGGGCGGCGGCAGTTTCCTGCGGACCGCAATGATGACAGCCGCCGGTGTTGCCGGTGGCGCCCTGCTGTTCGAAGGTATTCGCGGGCTGATGGGCAGCAATCCGGGGCCGTTCGGACAGCAGCAGGCCGCAGCGGGCGATAAGACGCCGCAAGAGCTGATGCCGCCTGAGTCGGCGGCGCAACAGCAGCAGGCCCTTGCCGAAGATCAGGCAGGGGCGGGAGACTATGACACCGCCGCGCTCGATGACGGCAGCGGTGGAGCGGCGGACGACGACAGCTGGGCTTGACCTTGCTGCCGGCCAGTTTCTTTTCAATGAACGGGGGACCGAGGACATGATCGAGCTGCATACGTGGGGCACGCCGAACGGCCGCAAGATTTCCATCATGCTCGAGGAGTGCGGGCTGGCCTACACGGTGCACAAGATCGATATTTCCAAGGGCGAACAGCACAAGCCAGACTTCCTGCGCATCAGCCCCAACAACCGCATTCCCGCCATCCTCGATACCGAGGGGCCGGGCGGCAAGCCGTACAGCCTGTTCGAATCCGGCGCGATCCTGATTTACCTGGCAGACAAGACGCAGAAGTTCCTGCCGGCCGACGGCGCCAAGCGCTACGATTCGATCCAGTGGCTGATGTGGCAGATGGGCGGCTTCGGCCCGATGCTCGGCCAGGCGCATCACTTCCTGCGCGCGGCGCCGTCGAAGATCGAATACGGCATCAAGCGCTACGTCGACGAAGCCAGGCGGCTCTACGGCGTGCTCGACAAGCAGCTTGCCGGCAACGCCTTCGTGGCGGGCGAGGACTACACGGTCGCCGACATGTCGATCTTCCCGTGGGCGGCGCGTCACGAGTGGCACACCGTGAATCTCGCCGACTTTCCCAACGTGAAGCGCTGGTACGACATCGTGAACGCCCGTCCCGCCGTCACCAAGGGCATGGCCGTTCCCTATCTGAACTAGAATGTCATATCGTACCTCCCTTCGAGTTCTCGGGGCGGCGTTGCTTTCCGTGGGGCTGTTAGCTTGCGCGCATCCGGGGCCGTCACAGTCGACACCTGCCGCCTGTGCAGTTCCCCTCAAGCCGGCAGTCGAAGTGAATCTCTACTTTGGCCGCGACAAGCCGTCGGGCGGCCAGATCAGTGACGTCGAGTGGGCCTCATTCCTGTCTGAGACCGTAACGCCGCAGTTTCCCGACGGCCTAACCGTGCTCGACGCGCGCGGCCAGCATCGCGGTCCGGCCGGTATCGTCGGCAGCGAGCGTACCAAACTCCTCATCGTCGTGGTGTTCGATGCGCCGGCGCATCAGAGAAGGGTTGCCTCGGTCGTCGATGCCTACAAGAAGCGTTTCGGACAGTACGAGGTGTTCCGGGTCGAGCAGCCGGTTTGCGCCGCTTGATGGGCCGCAGTTCACGATCACGGCGAACCGCGTTAGATTTCAAACGAATGATCACTTCCCGGAGAGTCAGCCGATGAGCAAAGACGTGAAGGGGCGCAAGACAGCCGCGCTCGCTACCCCGACGGATCTTGGGGAAAATGCCACCAGGGACCTGACCGGTGGGCTGAACATCCTTCTGGCCGACGTGGCTGCGCTCTACTGGAAGACCAAGAACTTCCACTGGCACATGTCGGGCCCGAACTTCCGCGACTACCATCTGCTGCTGGACGAGCACGCGACCGAACTCGACGCCATGACGGACGTGATTGCCGAGCGCGTGCGCAAGCTCGGCGGCACGACGCTGCGGTCGATCGGCCATATCTCCCGGCTGCAGCGCGTGCTCGACAACGATGCCGACTACGTGACGCCTCTCGACATGCTCGCGGAGCTGCGTGAGGACAACAAGGAACTCTGCGTCCATATGCGGACGCTCCACGAGCTCTGCGACGAACATAACGACATCGCCACGGCAAGCCTCATCGAGAACTGGATCGACGAGACCGAAAAACGCGTCTGGTTCCTGTTCGAGACGACGCGCCGCACGGAAGGCTGAATGAAGCTCTTCCCCTTTGCGGACTCCGTAAAGGGGAAGTGCGCTCGTCTTACGAGGGCGATGGGTCATGACCCCTCCGCCCCTTCGGGCTACCTCCCCATTTGAATGGGGAGGAATGTGACTCTGCCTATTGTCGCTCGGCCCAGACGATCATCTTGGCGATGAAGGCATCGCAGGCGTCCATCTGAGACCTGGCGACGAATTCGTTTGGCTGGTGGGCCTGCGAGATGTCGCCCGGTCCGCAGATGACGGTCGGGATGCCGTGGCTGCGGAAGATGCCGGCCTCGGTGCCGTAGGGAACGGCATAGGTGCGATTGCCGCCGGTCCATAGCAGGGCGAGCTTGGCGGCTTCCTCGTTTTCCTGCGGCATCAGGCCGGGCACGAAGGAGCGGCGCTTCATCTGGATGTCGGCGTCGGGATGCCTGGCTTTCATCTTCGGCAGCAGCAGTTCTGCGACATAGGCCTCGGCGCGCCGCTGCACCTCCCACGGATCGTCGCCGGGCAGGGTGCGGTAGCCCCAGTTGAGCGTGCATTCGCGGGCGAGGATGTTGCCCGCCGTGCCGCCCGTCACGATGCCGACGTTGATGGTGGTATGGCCGGGCACGGTATCGATGTCGGTGCGGCTACGCCCCGCCAGCTCGACCTGCAGCTCATTCAGCCAATGGATGAAGTCGCCGGCGAAATGGATGGCGCTGACGCCGAGATGCGTCATGGAGGAGTGGGCCTCGACGCCGGTGAAGGTGGCGATGATGCCGCCGCCGGCATTCTGTGCATTGACGACGCCCATCATGGTGGGTTCGCCCACGATCACGGCCTGCGGCCGCGGCACGTTGCCGACCAGCCTCTCGACCAGCGAATGCGCGCCCAGGCAGCCGATCTCCTCGTCGTAGCTGAAAGCGAAATGCATCGGTACCTTGAGCTTCGCCTTCTTGAGCGCCGGCACGTGGGCCAGGCAGGCGGCAACGAAGCCCTTCATGTCGCAGGTGCCGCGGCCGTAGAGATTGCCGTCAGGCTTCTCGGTCAGCGTCCACGGATCGGTCGTCCAGGCTTGGCCGTCGACCGGCACGACGTCGGTGTGGCCTGACAGGACGATGCCGCCCTCGGTCTCGGGGCCGACCGAGGCGAACAGGTTGGCCTTGGTGCCGTCCTCGTTGGGGACCAGCGTGCTCCGGATGCCGAACTCGTCGAGATAGCCCTGGATGTACTTGATCAGGTCGAGGTTGGAGTTGCGCGAGGTGGTGTCGAACGCCACCAGGCGCTGGAGCATGTCGATGGAGCTGGAGGAGGGGCTGGAGGTCATGGCGGCAGCGTCGCACGCTTCAGGCCGGGACGCCAAGAGGCTGTAAATACTCGCGAAATTGCGACCTCGTTTGACACTCCGGGCCCCCGCCGCTAGAACCGCCCGGCATCCGTCGTGAGTTATGGTCGCCGGGGTCTTGAACGGGCTGCGGAGGGGTGGCCGAGTGGCCGAAGGCGGCGGTTTGCTAAACCGTTAATGGGGGTAAACCCCATTCGTGGGTTCGAATCCCATCCCCTCCGCCATTACCTGCCCACAAGTGATTGATTTGTGTGTTTGCTTGCCTGTTTCTGGGCAGAGGTCAGAAGGTGAGGCTGTTAGAGCGACACCGCCGCCCCGCTTGTCACGTCAAGCGATGGCATTCTGGGCAGCTGAGGGTGGCAGGCGCTTCAGCGGTTGCTAGCCTTACTCTTGGCATTATAGAATCTGTCGTGTGGAAGCGTCCGCCCAATGACCCTTGACGTTTGGTATCTCGACCATCTGCGATGCCCTGTCGATGGCTCGGCGTTGACTTGGAACGGAACGACGCTCACCACACCGGCCGGTCGGATCTATCCGGTCGTTGATGGCATGCCGGTGATGCTGCTTCCCGAGAAGGAGCAGACGATGGGAATCGCGCGGTCGTCGATCGAGCGCGCGGAGGGAAATCCTGACGTCATCGACCGGCGCGCGCCCGACTACTATTTGGAGACGCTGGGCATCAGCGACGATGAAAAGGCGCGACTCGTGGAGCTAGTGCAGCACCGACTCGGCCACATCGACCCTGCCGTGTCGGTGCTAGTCAGCGGGACCTCTGGCAATGCCTACGCCCATCTGAACGGCAACGACGGGCTGACAGAATATCCGATTCCCCGCATCGGCCTGGCGCCGGGCGAGGGGCGGACGCTACTCGACATCGGCTGCAACTGGGGACGCTGGTGCGTGGCAGCGACGCGCGCCGGCTACCGCACTGCGGGAATCGATCCCTCCCTCGGCGCGGCGATGGCAGCCCGGCGCGTGGCGCGCGAGCTGGGCCTCGATATCCACTATGTCGTGGGCGACGGTCGATGGCTGCCCTTCGCGTCCGAAAGATTCGATGCTGTCCATTCCTACAGCGTGCTGCAGCACTTCTCGAAGGATGACGCCCGGCGGGCATTGTCGGAGACGGGCCGCGTCCTGAAAACGGGTGGCCTTGCGCACATTCAGATGGCCAATCGGATTGGCGTGCGCAGCCTGCAGCACCAGGCAAGGCGCGGCTTCCGCGAGCCGGTGATGTTCGAGGTGCGCTACTGGCCGGTCGGCGAGCTGCGCGAGGCGTTTGAGACGGCGATCGGCCCGACGAAAATCACCGTCGACTGTTATTTTGGGCTTGGCTGGCAGTGGGTCGACATGAAGTACATGCAGGCGCGTCACAAGCCGATCCTGCTCGCCTCGGAGGCGCTGCGCTATCTCAGCCGCTTCGCGCCACCGATGGTACATATCGCCGACAGCGTTTTCTGCACGGCCAGAAAGTCTAGGGTGGGCTCCTAGACCGGGTCGCGACGAATGCAGTGCCGTCATCCTCGGCGCCACTGCCTGCCTGTCCTTCCCGAGCCATTCCGCCACCGATGATTCCTTTCAGAGCGGCAAGCCCCTCCGTAAGGGCGGCCGGTCCGGGCTGCAGGATCAGCGGTGATTTGATCTCGTGAAGTCGGCCGCTGCGTACGGCGGGGAGCGTCTCGAATCCCGGTCGGGCGACGACTTTCTCCTTCTTGAATTTCTTGCCGCACCACGAGCCGATGATGATGTCGGGCGCCCGGCGGATGACCTCGTCTTGGGTGACGATACGGTCCCTGGCCGACTTGCACGTGGCCAGCTCGGGAAAGATGTCCGTGCCTCCCGCTGCCTCGATCAGTTCCGAGACCCAGGCTATTCCGGAAATCATCGGGTCGTCCCATTCCTCGAAATAGACTTTGGGACGGTTGCCCGCCCGCGCCGCGCGCTGGCGCGCGTCTTCGATATTGGCGGCGAGCTGATTCGCCAGGGCCGCAGCGCGATCCTGCGCGCCGACCAGCGCCCCGAGGGTGCGGATCATGTCGAGGATTTCCGCGACGGTCCGTTGGTTGAAGGCATGCACGGAGACACCTGCCCGAATCAGCGCCGCCACGATGTCGGCCTGGAGGTCGGAAAAGGTGAGGACCAGGTCGGGCCGCAAGGCGAGGATCTTCGGGATGTCGGCGGAAATGAAGGCCGAGACGCGCGGCTTCTCCTTGCGCGCCTGCGGCGGCCGGACCGTATAGCCGGAAATGCCGACGATCCGGTGCTGCTCACCCAGCAGGTAGAGAGTCTCGGTGGTTTCCTCGGTCAGGCAGACGATGCGTTCGGGCGGATACATGATGGCTCAACCATAGCAGCCCGCGCAGGGCGGCGAAGACCGGCCTGTGCGGTCGTCGGTGGAAGCTTGTTGATCTGCAAGGCAGAACCACTGTGGCATTGACCGGAAACCACAGGTCTGTAGGGATTGGACGTACCTGAAAGTCCGATCGACAGAAGCGAGGAAACCTCAATGACCCAGAAGTCAGCGGCAGCGCCCAAGAAGGCCGTCCACCCCGATCTCGACGCCGAACTCAACAACCTCGCCATGTCGAAGGAGGCGCAGCCCCTGTTCGACGCGGTGAAGGCGCATATTGCGGAGAACGTCGCGCCGATCATCGAGGAGTTCCATCGCCTGGGCGAGGGCCGCAAGGATCGCTGGAGCTGGGCGCCCGGTCAGCTCGAACTGCTCGAGGGCGCCAAGAACAAGGCCAAGGCGTCGGGCCTGTGGAATTTCTTCCTGCCCCATTCCGAGATCGGCCGCGGGCTCACCAACCTCGACTACGCCTATATCGCCGCCGAGCTGGGCAAGTATCCGCTGGCCTCCGAGTCGCTGAACTGCTCCGCCCCCGACACCGGCAACATGGAAGTGCTCGAGAAAGTCGGCACGCCCGAGCAGAAGGAGAAGTGGCTGAAGCCGCTGCTGAACGGCGAGATC
>JABMNB010000415.1 GCA_013205335.1 Rhodospirillales bacterium | reverse complement strand
TCCCATCCACGTCTGGGTCGACGAGACGCGGCCGCGCAATCAAGGCGCCAGCCTGACCGCCTGGGAGCTGGGCAAGCACGGCGTGCCGCACACGGTCATCTCCGACAATGCCGGCGGTCACCTGATGCAGCACGACCAGGTCGACTTCGTCATCACCGGCACCGACCGCACGACGCGCGGCGGCGACGTCTGCAACAAGATCGGCACCTACCTGAAGGCGTTGGCGGCGCACGACAACGGCGTGCCGTTCTATGTCGGTTTGCCCTACCCGACGATCGACTGGACGATCGTCGATGGCGTGCGCGACATCCCGATCGAGGAGCGCAGCGCCCGCGAGCTGTCGCACATGACCGGACGTCTGACGAAGGATGGGGCGGAGACGGGTGAGATCGCCACGGTGCAGATTCTTCCCCACGGCAGCGCGGCCGCCAATCCGGCCTTCGACGTTACACCGGCGCGCCTGGTCACGGCGCTGATCACCGAGCGCGGCGTCTGTGCGGCCAGCGAAGCGGGGCTTCTTTCCCTCTACCCTGAACAGAAGACCCGGGCGGCGTGAAAGTCAGTCAAACGGCCAAGGCCACTGCCGGCCTTGGCCTCACCCAGATCGTGGGCTGGGGCACGACCTTCATGCTGTCCTCGGTGCTCGGCCGGAGCATCGAGCACGACCTCGCGCTGCCGAGCGAGATCGTCTACGGCGGCATCACCGTGATGTTCGGCGTCGGCGCGCTGTTCGCACCCCGGGTCGGCCGCCTGCTCGACCGCACCGGCGCACGCTCCGTCATGACCGCGGGCTCGATCGTCTATGCGCTCTCGCTCGCGGCGCTTTCCTTTTCGCAGGGACTCGTGAGCTATCTCCTGTGCTGGGGCGCGATGGGCGTCGCTTCGACCCTGGCGCTGAACACGCCGGCCAGCATCGCGCTCGCCCAGATCGCCGGCGCCCGCGCGCGACAGGCCATTGCCGTGCTGGCCATCGTCGGCGGTCTTGCCTCCACCGTGTTCTGGCCGGTTTCCGAAGCCCTGGAAACCTTCTTCGGCTGGCGCGGTGTGCTGCTGGTCTATGCCGCGTTCCATCTTCTGGTCTGCGCGCCGGTCCATCTGCTGATGCTGCCCGGCCGGCCGCCGGTCGGCACGCAGGCCTCCGCCGGCGCCGGCGCCGGCACGGGGACCGCGCCGGCAGTCTCGGACCACAGCAAACGCATCTTCCTGTTGCTCACCGTCGCCTTCTCGTGCGGCGCCTTCATCTTCACCGGTTTCATCGTGCACGCGATCGGCGTCATGCGCGGGCTGGGCCACGATCCTGCCTCGGCCCTGCTGCTCGCCTCGCTGATCGGGCCGGCGCAGGTGGCGGTGCGGCTGGTCGAGCTGGCGTTCGGCCACCGCTATTCCATCACCAGCTCGACGCTGTTTGCCGCGGCCGTATTGCCGCTCGGCCTGGGGCTGGCTTTCGTGGCCGGTGGCAACTTCGTGGTGGCGCTCCTCTGCCTCCTGGCCTACGGCATCGCCAACGGCCTGAAGGCGGTGCTGCGCGCCACCCTGCCTCTCGCATTGTTCGGCCGCGCCCAGTTCGGCACCTATCTCGGCCGTCTCGCCTTGCCGCAGGGCATCGTCTCGGCCGCCGCGCCGCCGGTCCTGGCGGCGGTGATGGCGAATTACGGCGCCGAGGGCGTACTCGGCCTCACCTTCGTCGTCGCCACGGTAGCCTTCGCCGCGACCGTAATGTTGGTGCGCGTGAGCGGTCCGGTGCGCTGACAGGCGCGCTCCCGTCGTAAAGCGGTGTTACAGTCGCCCGGTCCAATGTTCGAACTTCATTCCCTTTTTCTCGGCTTCGCCGTCGCGCTCGGCGTCGGTCTGCTGATCGGCATCGACCGCGAGCGCAAGAAGGGCGAAGGACCCGGCCGTGGCGCGGCGGGGCTCAGGACCTTCACCCTGGCCTCGCTCGCCGGCGCAACGGGCGCGGCAGTGGGCGGCGATCTGCTCCAGGCCTCTGTCGTGCTGGGCATGGTGGCCTTCGCCAGCCTGTCCTACTGGCATGCGCGCGAGACCGATCCCGGCCTCACGACGGAGACGGCGCTGGTGGCGACGGCGCTGTTGGGCGGGTTCGCGATCCGGGAACCCGCCTTCGCCGCAGGCATCGGCGTGATCATCGCTCTGCTGCTCAATGCGCGCGACGAGTTGCACCGCTTCGTGCGCTCGATGCTGTCCAACGAGGAGATCCGCGATCTGCTGATCTTCGCGGGCGCCACACTGGTCGTGCTCCCGCTGTTGCCCGACCACCCGATCGGACCGTACGGCGCGCTGAACCTGCACACGATCTGGCTGGTGGTGATCCTGGTGATGGGCGTCGGCGCGCTGGGCTACATCGCCGTGCGCATCGTGGGCTCCCGCTTCGGACTGCCGCTGGCAGGCCTCGCCTCGGGCTTCATCTCGAGCTCGGCCACGGTCGGCGCCATGGGCGCGCGCGCCGCCAGGGAGCCGGAGATGATGAAGCCGGCGGCGGCCGGCGCAGTCCTGTCCTCCGTCGCCACGGTCGTGCAACTCGGTATACTGGTCGCCGCTATCGACTTCGCGGCGTTCAAGGCCTTCCTGGTTCCCCTGCTCTTCTCCGGCGGTGCGGCGATTCTCTATGGCGGCACCTTCACCCTGTGGGCGTTGCGACAGGAGCGCGGCAAGGTCGAGGAGACGCCAGGCAGCGCCTTCAGCCTGCGCACGGCGTTGATATTCGCCACCATCCTGGCCGTCGTCCTGCTGCTCGCCGCGGCCCTGCAAGACTGGATGGGCGAGGCCGGCGTCATCCTCGCGGCCGGCGCCGCGGGCTTTGCCGACACGCATGCGCCCGCCATCTCCGTCGCCTCGCTCGTTGCCGACGGAAAGCTGACGCCGCATGCGGCCGTGATCCCGATCCTCGCCGCCTTCTCGACCAATACGATCACCAAGATGGTGTTCGCGTTCACCACCGGCGGTCTGCGCTTCGCACTCTATGTCGTTCCGGGTCAGATCCTGATGCTGGCGGCAGCGTGGGCCGCTATGCTGGTCGCGTGAACCCGCTCACGATGGAAAAACCATGACCGTCGAATCGAAGATCGGCCGCCGCGGCCTGATCGCTGCCGGCGCCCTGGCCTCCACCACCGTACTCGCCATGCCGTCTCTCGCCCAGACGCTGACGGCTGCCACGGGCGCGACGCCTGCCGGTTGGAACGACGGGCTGGCGCATCCCATTCCCTATGCGCGCCCGCCCGGGCTCGGGAAGGAGCGCGGACTCGTGCTCGGCGGCGGCGGCGCCTACCTCGTCTCATGGATGATGGGCTACTTCCATGCGCTAAAGCAGAACGGCGTAGACCTCGCGCTGGCGGACGTCGTGGTCGGAACCTCGGCAGGCGCGATCGCGGGCGCGGTTCTGAGCGGCGGCCGGTTATGGCGTCTGACGGGCGAACTCGACGTATTCGGGGACTTCCCCAAACTGTTCACCGAGCTGGTCCCGGCGCTGCAGGCCAACGACAGCCAGGAACGCGCCCGCAAGCTTGCTGTCGAGGCGAAGGACTCGAGCTTCGAGACGATCCGGGCGATCGGCCGCGCAGCGATGGCCGCGCGCAACCCCGCCGGCACGGACAAGTACTTCACCACGCTGCGCCGCCTGATCGGCCCGACCGCCTGGCCGTCGACCGCACTCCATACGACGGCGAACGACTGCTACACGGGCGAACGTCTGGTCGTCTCGGCCCGTGCGAACCTTCCGGTCGACTTCGCCTGCGCAGCGAGTTCGTCGCTGCCGGGCTCCATGGGGCCGACCTGGCTGGGCGACCGGCTGTGCATGGACGGCGGCATCTGCCAGACCAGCACGCACAGCGACGTCGTGGCCGGCGTGAAGCGCGCGCTGATCATATCTCTGAGCGACGGCGGCCCGCAGGCGGTGACACAGGGCTTGCGCACTTCCGGCATGCCGAACACGCTCCAGCAGGAGATCCGCGACCTCGAAGCCGGCGGCACGCGCACGATGCTGACGGTCGCCGGGCTCATGCCGGGCGTCGACCGCATCGACAGCATCATGGATCCGAAGTGGATCGCGCCGATGCTGAAATACGGTCACGAACGCGGCCTGGCGGAGCTGCCCAAGGTCAAGGCGCTCTGGGCGTAATCCGGCGTGCGCGCCCTCGTCCTGCTTCCAGGCTTCATGTGCGACGCCGATCTGTGGACCGACATGGCCCCGGACCTCGAAGAGTTGGGCACGCTGCATTTCGGCAACGTCTACGAGGACGACTCGCTCGAAGGCATGGCCGCACGCGTGCTGGCCGACGCGCCGGAACGCTTCGTGCTGGTCGGCTTCTCGATGGGCGGGTTCGTGGCACGCGTGCTCACGCTCATGGCGCCGGAGCGCGTGACGGGCGTGGCGTTCGTCGCCTCCTCCGCGCGCGGCTATTCCGACGAGGAACGGGCGCGACGGCTCTCGGGCCATCGGCCCGGCGACCGGCCGCCCCGGGCCGCCGGCGCGGTCACCACCGCGATGGGCCTGCATCCCGACCGCGAGACCGATCCGCTGCTCCTCGACCGTCTGCGCGGCATGCAGCGCCGGCTGGGCCCCGAAGTACGCAAGCGCCAGGCCGCACTGGTGCGCCGCGACGGCTATGCCGACCTCGAACGCATTACCTGCCCGTCGCTGGTCGTGGCGTGCCGGCAGGACCGGCTGCGCACCTTTGCCGAGACCGAGCGCATGGCGCGGGAGCTGCCGCAGTCGAACTTCGGCATCCTTGAGGACTGCGGCCACATGGCGCCGCTGGAGAAGCCGCATGAACTCTCGGCGCTGCTGGCCGCGTGGATCGAACGCGCTAGCCTGTAACGCGGCGGCGGCTCCAGCGCGACAGGCGGACCGCACCGCCGAAGATCAGCGCCACCGCGAAGGCAACGGCCGCGGGCAGCCAGAGATCGACGAACGACACGATGCGGGCACGACTGGGCTGGCTGCGGTCGTAGACGACGTTCACCACCTCGCCCGCCGCGAACGGGGTGCCGCTGCCGCCGCGGCCATGGAACTCGATCTCGCGCCCCTCGGGGGTGGCGAAGCGCACGATGGGCGCGAAGGAGATGCGCTCGACGTCGCGACGCACCTCGCCGCCGGTGGACGTCGCCACCTCTTCCGTGACGATCGAACGACTCTCGCGGATTTCCGTCACCTTGCCGCGGGCCCGGCCGCCGCCGGCATAGAGGTCGACCGCGCTCCACAGCACGAAGACGCCGATCAGCAATGACGACAGCGAGATCACCGCGAAGGCGCGCTCGCCCACCAGCGCGAGGTCGGCGTCGTGCGACAGCGCCCAGGCGATCGAGCCGAACATCAGCCAGAAGCCGCCGAACCCTGTGACGATGATCGGCACCAGCCAGAGCCGCTCGAACGTGTCGAGGCGGAAATCCTGCGGGCTTTCGGGAAGGTAGAGAACGGTGACGGCGTCGCCCGTGGAGAAATCCGGCGCACCGGAACCGAGGTCCTTCACCTCGACGGTCTCGCCCTGTGGCAGCCGGAAGCGCACCACCGGCGCATACATGTCGCCGTCGCGCACGATCTGGGTGACCACGCCGTCGGCCCGCTCGCCGTAGAGCACGTGGCGAAGATTGCCCAGCCCCATCAGCACCCCGGCGGCCGCAATCAGCCCGCCAATGCCAAGGACCAGCCAGGCGATCCGGCGCCAGCTCGGGTCGGCGGCCATCGCCTATTCGAGCTTCAGGTTGGCCTTGCGGATGACGGGAATCCAAGTTTCGGCCTGGGTCCGCATGATCTCGAAGAACGCTTCGGGCGTGGTGAAGCGTGCTTCGGTGCCGAGTTCGTCGAAGCGGCGGATCACAGCCTGATCCTGCAGCACGGTTTTCATCGAAGCGCTGGGCTTCGCCAGCACGGGCGCGGGCAGATTCGCGGGCGCAATCAGGCCCAGCAGGTTGATCGCCTCGTAACCCGGGATCGTCTCGGCGAGCGCCGGCACGTCGGGCAGCGCCGGTGCGCGCTGCAGGGAGGTGACGGCGAGCGCCCGCAGCTTGCCGTCCTTCAGGAGCGGCAACGCCGTCGCGATCGGCTCGAACTGGAACTGGATCTGGCCCGCCATCAGGTCGACCAGCCCGGGCGCGGTGCCGCGGTAATGCACGGGCTCGAACGCCACGCCGGTCCTTTGTTCGGCCAGAAGGCCGGCGAGATGCGTGAACGAGCCGGCGCCGGCCGTGCCCATCGTCATCCTGCCGCGCTCCTTGCGGGCCTGCTCGAGGAATTCCGTCATCGTCCTTGCCGGCATCGACGGATTGACCGCCAGGACCAGCGGCTGGAACGAAACGGCGGTGACGAAGGTGAAATCCTTCTGCCAGTCGTACGGTGCGCGGCCGAACAGGGCCGGGCTGTTGGTCAGCGAGGCCGACGTCATGAGGAGCGTGTAGCCGTCGGGCGCCGAACGCGCGACAAACTCGGAGCCGATCATGGCGCCGGCGCCGGTCTTGTTCTCGACGACGACCGGCTGACCCAGTTCGACCTGCAACCGCGCCGCGACGATGCGGGCGGTGACGTCGACATTTCCGCCGGCTGCGAAGGGCGCGACGATCTTCACCGGTTTGGTCGGCCAGTCCTGCGCGTTGGCAGGAAGGGCCAGGAACGCGAGACCGCAAAGCACGCGCCGGAACAACGAGGCACGCATGATCAGACCTTTCGTCAGGTGTTGCGCCGGCGCAGCCGGTCGATCAGCTCGGCCAGCCGGTTGCCCTGCGGCGTGGCGGGGTCGAGCAACCGGTCGTGCGGCGTGTCTCGCGCGAGCCGGCTGATCTCCATCAGCGCGCGGATATGCTGGCGGCGCGTGAGGCTGTACTCTGACGACCGGTGATGGAAAAAGAGACGCCTGAGCTGGCCGTCGCCGACCAGCGCGTTCAGTTCGCTGGCGGTCACGTAGAGCAGGAAGCAGACGAAGAACCAGACCTGCACTGCGACGAAGCGATGCCAGGTGAAGTCGACCAGCACCATCTGGGCGGCCTGGTCGAGGCTGCCCGCATCGAATGCGGCGCCCACGATCTTTTCCAGGAAACGCACGATCGTGACGACCAGGCAATAGAAGATCGTCTTGTAGAGAATCGGCTGGATCAGCGGAGCGCCGCGAAACTTGTCGATGATGCGGACCTTGTCGACAACCAGCACCACCTTGCCGACGATCAGCGCCGTGGTGCTGGCCAGTATGAAGCTGCCGAGGTTGAACCAGTAGTTATGCGCCAGCAGGTTCGTCGTGAAGACGATCAGGTTGAAGGCGACGAAAAAATAGAGGGTCGGCGGAAGCAGGTGGCGGAACAGCGCCACCCAGCCATGGAAGAAGCGTCTCGGCAGCGAGGCGATGGCGGCGGTGTTCACACGCGGCCCCCGTCGACGACGAAATTCTGCGCCGTGACCAGCCGGCTGTCGTCGGCGGCGAGCCACAGCACCATACGCGCAATATCCGGCGGATAGAGCAGTTCCTTCAGGCATTGCGCGGCCAGCTGCGCCGCCTTCCCCTCGGGCGTCACCCAGAGATCGAGCTGCCGCCGGGTCATGATCCAGCCCGGCGTCACGGCATTGAGGCGAATACCGTCGCCCCCGAGGTCGCGTGCGAGGCCACGCGTCATGCCGATCACCGCGGCCTTGGCCGCCTGGTAGACGGAGAGGTTGGGCGTCATCGTGTGATAGCTCACCGAGCTGAAATTCACGATCGAGCCGCCACCCGCCTTCTTCATCGCCGGCGCCACCGTCTGGATCGCGAAGTATGCGTGGCGCAGGTTGACCGCAATGCGCTCGTCCCAGAAGTCCGGCGTCACCTGGGCGAGCGTGTGGCGATCGTCGCGCGCGGCATTGTTCACCAGGACGGTGATGGTCCCGAGCTTCGCCGCCACGCCTTCGATGGCCCTCTGATAGGCCGCCACATCGCGGACATCGCAAGGAACGAACAGCGGCACGGTGTGGCGCCTTGCCTCGATCTTCTCGACCAGCGCCTTCGAGGAAGCCTCGTCGATGTCCACGAAGCCGACCTTGGCGCCCTGCTCGGCGAAATGCTCGACGATCGAAGCGCCGATGCCCGAGCCCCCGCCGGAGACGAAAACGGTGCGGTCCGCGAGGCTGGGATAGGAAGCGAACGGCGGCATGAAGGTCCTTCTCAAATCTCAGCCAGACGAAACGAAATCTCGCCGCCAAGCGTCGCGCCCGCGGCCAGCCGGGTCTGCCCGACCGTCCCGCTGGCGTGGCTCACCGGCTCGACACAGAAGTAGCGTTGGCCGTCGGGAACATAGATCACCAGATGACGAAATGCTTCCGTCGCGGACAGGACGAGGCGAAGGCCGCGCTGCGGCCAGGTGACAGCGGCCTCGCCGTCCCAGCCGTCGAAGCAGTGGTCGAGACCCGTCCCTTCCACCTGGCTCGAGTTCGAGAAATCCCATTCGGGCGGCACCGGCACGCGCTGCAGCGGCAGCACGTCGGGGTCGGTGCGCCAGACCCCTGCGACGCGGCAGGCAAGTTCGGTATCGACATCGCGCACGAAGAAGGGATGCAGTCCCAAGCCCGCCGGCACGGCGCGGTCTTCGAGGTTCTCGACCGAGCAGCCGATCGTGAGGCCCGCTTCGTCGAGCACGAAGATTTGGCGCGCACGGTAGCGGAACGGCCAGTCCACGCCGGCACCACCATGCTCATGGACATAGACGAGTTCCGCCCTCGAGCACTCGTGGCGGACCACCTGCCACGGATGCTGCCAACCATCGCCGTGCATGGGATGGCGGATGCCCGGCCAGTTGCGCTGCAGCCGGAACACTTCGCCCTCGAATTCGAGACGGCCGTTCGCGATGCGGTTGGAGTATGGCACCAGGGGATAGCAGGCCATGTCCTTGCCGGTGCCCGAGGCCAAAGCGGCATCCGATGCCGGCCGCAGCAGGTCGCCGCCGCCGTTCCCTGTGCCCTCGATGGTGAAGCGCGCGACCGAACCGCCGGCGTCCGGCGCCAGATCGACGGCCAGCCGGCCCGCCCGCAGCGACAAAAGCGTCACGCAATCCCCCGTCGCTGTGTAAACTCGCTCGCTCTCGAATCATGAGGAAACGCATCGATGTCGAACATGCTGAAGAAGCGGCTGCAGGCCGGCAAGGCCTGCGTCAATGGATGGCTGGCGATCCCCGATGGCTTCGCCGCCGAGACCATGGCGCAATGCGGCTGGGACAGCATCACCGTCGACATGCAGCACGGCGTGCAGGACTATATGTCGATGGTCCGCTGCTTCCAGGCGATGGACAAGCATCCGATCACGCCGCTGGTGCGCGTGCCGTGGAACGAGCCCGGCATCGTCGGCAAGGTGCTCGACGGCGGCGCCTGGGGCGTCATCTGCCCCATGGTGAACACGGCCGCCGAAGCCAGGGCGCTGGTTTCCTATTGCCTCTATCCGCCCAAGGGCAAGCGCTCCAACGGTCCGATCCGCGCCGGCGCCTATGGCGAGGCGACGCCCTACCAGGCGATGGCCAACGATGAAGTGCTGGTCATCCCGATGATCGAGACGCAGGAGGCGATCGACAATATCGACGCCATCCTCGACGTACCGGGCATCAGCGGAATCTATATCGGCCCGTCCGACCTCGGCCTGTCGCTCGGCCTGAAGCCGATGCTCGACCGCGAGGAGCCGCAGATTCTGGAGATCTACGACAAGCTGCTCGCCGCCACCAGGAAGCGCGGCCAGTTCGCCGGCCTGCACAACGGCACCGGCGGCTACGCCGCGAGGATGGTCCATAAGGGCTTCCAGCTCGTCACCATCGCCAACGATGCCGGCCTGATGGCCAAGGCCGCGCGCGAGGCGGTGGCCCAGACACGTAAGGAAGGCGGCCCGGCCGCCGCCAAGTAAGCGCGGAGGCCGGCGCGTGCGCTTCGCCAACGCCACGCTGCCCGACGGCAGCAGCCACGATATCGAGGTCGAGGGAGGACGGATCTCCGCCCTCCTCCCGGCCTCGATGGGCGGACAGGGCGCCGTCGATCTGACGGGAACGCTGGTCCTGCCGCCGCTGGTCGACGGCCACATCCATCTCGACAAGACGCTGCTCGGCCTGCCGTGGGTGCCCAACCAGGCGGCGGGCAACAAGGTCGCCGACCGCATCGAAGCCGAGCGCCGGGTGCGCGCGGCTCGCACCGTGCCGGAATTCGAGACCGGCTCGAACCTGGTGCGCCAGGTCGTGGCGAGCGGCACGCTGCACATGCGCAGCCATGTCGACATCGACAACCGGCTCGGCCTGCGCAACCTCCACGAAGTCCTGAAGATCCGCGAGCATTTCCGCGACCTCGTCACCATCGAAATCGTGGCTTTCCCGCAAAGCGGCATCCTGCGCTCGCCGGGCACGGCCGGATTGCTCGACGAGGCCCTCGCGCAGGGCGCCGACCTTGTCGGCGGCCTCGATCCCGTCGGCATCGACGGCGATCTCGATGGCCACCTCGATGCGGTGTTTTCCATCGCGCAGCGCCGCGGCGCGGGCGTCGACATCCACCTGCACGATGGTGGCGAGGGCGGCCTGGCGCAGATTCTCGAAATCGCCCGGCGTACGGAGGCGACCGGTCTGCAGGGTAAGGTCGCGGTCAGCCACGCCTTCGCACTGGGCTCGGTCTCCACCGACAGCGTCACCCGTGCCGCCGATACGCTCGCCCGCGCAGGCGTCGCCATCATGAGCCACGGGCCCGGGGGCGCGACCATTCCGCCGCTCAAGCTGCTGCGCGAGCATGGCGTCGAGGTGTTCGGTGGCTCCGACAATATCCGCGATGCCTGGTCGCCGTTCGGCAACGGCGACATGCTCGATCGCGCCATGCAGATCGGCTACCGCGCCAACTTTCGCCACGACGAGGAACTCGCGTTCGCCTTCGACATGGTGACCGCCGCCGGGGCGCGCGTACTGGGCCTCGCCGACTATGGTTTGAGGGTCGGCGGGCGTGCGGACTTCGTGGCGGTCGAGGCGACCACGCTCGCCGAAGCCGTCGCCACCCGCAAGCGCCGCAACCTCGTGGTCAAATCAGGCCGCATCGTCGCAATGGATGGAGCACTTCAAACTCCTCTCGCCCGTTAGGGGGAGAGGAACATGAGAGATCAAGCCGCCTGAGCCGCCTGGACCGGTCCCCACGACTTCACCACCGGCAGGACCTCCTTGGCGAACAGCTTCAGCCCGCGCTCGCTCACCTCGTAGGGCGTGCCGCCGAAGCGAAAGGCCACGTTCATCTCGAAGTCGCCAAGCAGTTTGTGGCGCGCTTCGAGGTCGCGCAGGATCTTGTCCGGTGTGCCCCACGAAGCCGCCTGCATAAAGCCCGTAACGGCGCCATCGAGGCCGCCCTTGCGCGCGATCTCGGCCTTCTGCTGGTAGGAATCGTAGCCCTTCACCGTCTTGAAGTGCTCACCGAGAAATTCGTAGTGATGGAAATTGCTCTCGACGAATTTGCCTTGGTACTGCCGGGCCTCGTCCTCGATCGTCGCGGCGTCGGGTCCGCAGACGCAGAATTCGGTCAGCATCACCCGCGGCGGCTCGGTACCATGATACTTCCGATGCAGGTCGCGGCCCTTCTCGATCATCGGCGCCCGCATCTCCCAGGGCCGGTCGGCGAACATCACCATGTGGGCGCCGAGCCTGGCCGCCGAGTCGATCGAATCCTCGCTCGACGCCACGGCGTAGATACGACCGTCGAAAGAGTGCTGCGGCCGCGGCCTGATCTCGATGCGCGGCTGTTTGTAATACGTGCCGTTGCCTTCCATGAAGCCCGTCTTCAGTGCCTCGACGATCATGGGCGCAGCCTCGTCGAAACGGCCGCGTGATTCGTCCATGCTGAGGCGGAAGGCATTGAACTCGCGCCGCGCCAGGCCGCGCCCCATACCAAGCCGCAGCCGCCCCTTGCTCAAGAGGTCGAGCACAGCGGCATTCTCGGCGACACGCAACGGGTCGTGCCATGGCAGGATGACGGCCGCGGTGCCCACGTCGATGTTCGGGCACAGCGCCGTCAGGTGGGTCATCAGCGCAAGATTGTCAGGGACGAACGAATAGTCGTTGAAGTGATGCTCCGCCGACCACAGGCAGTCGAAGCCCGAGTCCGCCGCGATCCGGGCCAACCGGATCTCCTCGTCCCATACACGCTGGTCGGAGCAGTTCTCCCAACCGTAGTTGGTGAAGACCATCATCATGCCGACGTCCATCGGGCTTCCTCCGCGTTCCTGTTCGGCGAAATGCTTTCACGCAGAGAGGACGACGGCAAGCCAGACTGAGCGATTGCCCCTCGCCCTTGCCGCAGAGCGGTGGTATGGCCGCGCTCGTTTTCTTCCCGTCAGGACAGACAATGGCATCGCGCCAGGCCGTGCTCGGCATGGAGCAGGCCTCCTTCTTCTACGGCTCGGGCCGCGTCTTCGAGAACGTGTCGTTCCTGCTGGACGACGCTCGTACGGCGCTGGTCGGCGAGAACGGTGCGGGCAAGTCAACCCTGCTCAAGTGCCTGACCGGCGTGCTCGAACTCAATGCCGGCCAGGTGGTCCGCTCGCGCGGCCTGCGCATCGGACAGGTGCCGCAGGACGTTCCCGCCGCGCTGGCGGCGCTCTCCGTCCGCGACGTGCTGGGCCAGTCGCTGGCCAGGGTCGGACAGGACGGCGAAGACTGGCGCATCGACGTACTGGTCGACGAGATCGGCGTCGACGCGGAGATGCTCGACAGACCGTTCGGAACGCTCTCGGGCGGCTGGCAGAGGCTGATGCTGATCGCGGCGGCGGCGCGGCTCGAGGAGCCCGACATCCTGATCCTCGACGAGCCGACCAATCACCTCGACCTCGCCAACATCAATACGCTGGAGCGCTGGCTGACGGCCGACTTCGCGGTACCGATGCTGATCGTGAGCCACGACCGCGAGTTCCTCGATCGCGTGACCGAGCGCACGCTGTTCCTGCGCAGCGACGGTGTGCACGCCTTCAAGACACGCTTCTCCATCGCGCGCGAGGAACTGCTGCGCCGCGACGCCACGGCCGCGTCGCGGGCACGGCAGGAGGATCGCGAGATCAAGCGCCTGGAGCAGGCGGCGGCGCGCTACAAGGTCTGGGCGGTCAAGAACCCGGACCTCAACAAGCGCAAGAACGCCGTCGAGACCCGCATTGCGCGCATCGAAAAGGAACGCACGCACACCTATGTCGCGCGCGAACGGAGACTCGAACTGGCCGACGGCGACATCGACGCCCGTGTGGCGCTGCGCCTGTCGAACCTCGACGTGACGGTTCCCGGTAGCGACCGCAAGCTGATCGCCATAGACCGCCTGGCCATCGCGGCGGGCGAGCGCGTGGCCCTGCTGGGAACCAACGGCACCGGCAAGTCGACCTTGCTGGCGGCGCTGGCCGCTGCCTACGTCCCGGGCCGCGCGCATTATGACGGACAGGCCGCCGTGCGCTTCAACCCGGCCTGCCGTCTGGTCTATTTCGACCAGACGATGAGCGACCTGCCGACGGAGACCCCGATCCTCGATTACGTGGTCGAGGCCGAAGGCGTGACGGAGAAGGACGCAATCCGCCACCTCGCGAGCGCGGGCTTCGCCTTCGTGCGTCTCAAGGAGCCGATCGGCGTGCTGAGCCATGGCGAGCGTGCGCGCCTGGTGTTCCTGAAGATGAAGCTGCTGCGGCCCAACTTCTACGTTCTCGACGAGCCGACCAACCATCTCGACATCGAGGGCCAGGAAGATCTCGAGGAGCAGCTCGAGAAGAGCGACGTCTCCTGCATCTTCGTGAGCCACGACCGCTTCTTCACGCGGACCGTGGCGACGCGGTTCCTGGAAATCCGCAAAGGCCGGCTGGTCGAGACCGACGACGCCGACGCCTTCTTCGATTCTCAGGCTTGACCGTCGGTCAGACCGCGCGTCCCGCCATCTGTGCGAGGCCGAGGGCGACGGAGAGGAGATCGGAGCCGCCGGCGATGCCTGCAGATCGGGCGGCACCTGCGACGGCTGTGCGCACGGCCGGCACGCGGCTCGATCCGCCGGTGAGGAAGATGGTCTCGATCGCATCGGGCTTCAGACCGGCCGCGGCGATGCAGGCGCCTGCCGCCTTGTGCAGCCGGTCCGTCGCGGCGCCGATGGCATGGTCGAACTCGCGGCGTGTCGCGACGGCCGCGAGGCCGGCTTCGAGGAAAGTGAGCGGGATGGGAACGCGGCCCTCGGCGCTCAGCGCGATCTTGGCATCCTCGACGGTAAAGGCCAGCCGATGACCGAGGCCCTGCTGCAACAACTTGAGCAGCCGCGAGACCTTTTCGGGCTCGCAGGCCAGCGACACCAGCTCAGCCACCTCGCGCTCGTTCCTGTAGGTATAGGCGAAGTTGATCGTCGCCCAGGTAGCGAGCTGGTGATAGAGCGCGTTGGGCATCGGCAGGTTCTTCTCGACGAGCTGCGTGCC
>JABMNB010000414.1 GCA_013205335.1 Rhodospirillales bacterium | reverse complement strand
GTGGTTCTTGCGGTCGTGGAACCGCGCCCGCCGCTCAGGCATTTCGAGATTCCCGTCCCCAATGAGCGTTTTGCGCGCTAGCTGCGGTCTTCTGGCTGCGACACTTGCCGTGGGAAGGCCGTTCGCGGCCGAAGTCGCGATCGCGCGCGGCCTGTGAAGCGCAGGCCTCCCTTCAGACATGCGCGCGAGGTCGAGGCCTTCCTCGAGATGCTGCAGGCCGAGCGCAGCGCCTCCCGGAACACACTGGTCGCGTATGGGGCCGATCTGGCCGACCTTCAGACATTTCTGGCGCGCCGCAAGCAGGGGCCGGTGGCGGCCGACGCGGCGGCGCTGCGCGCCTACCTGAAGTCGCTCGACTATCTCGGCATGACGCCCCGCACCGTGGCGCGGCGCCTCTCGGTGATCCGCCAGTTCTTCCGCTTCCTTTTGGCCGAGCGTCTGCGCGAGGATGATCCGGCGAGCACGCTCGACTCGCCGCGCCTGGGCCGGCCGCTGCCCAAGGTGCTGTCGCGCGAGGAAGTCGATCGCCTGATCGACGCCGCGCGCGCCAGGGACGTGGTGGATGGCGGCCGCATGGCGACGCTGATCGAGATTCTCTATGCGGCGGGCTTGCGTGTGTCGGAGCTGGTCGGCCTTCCTTTGTCCGCCGTCGAACGTGATCCGTCGATGCTGCTGGTCCGTGGCAAGGGCGACAAGGAGCGGCTGGTGCCGCTGTCGGACCCGGCACGGGTGGCGATCATCGCGTGGCTGCACATGCGCAGCGGCCAGCTGGCCGAAGGCCAGACCTCCCGGTTCCTGTTCCCCTCGCGCGGCCGCACCGGACACCTGACGCGGCAGCGTTTTGCGCAGCTGCTGAAGGAAGCGGCGCTGGGCGCCGACATCGACCCGGCGCGTGTGTCGCCGCATGTGCTGCGCCATGCCTTCGCCAGCCATCTGCTTGCGGGCGGCGCCGATCTGCGCTCCGTCCAATTGATGCTGGGGCATGCAGATATTGCCACCACCCAGATCTATACCCACGTGCTCGACGAAAAGCTGCGGTCGCTGGTGCAGGAGCATCATCCCCTGGCCCGGCGAAAGCGCCGGCCGGCCGGTTGACAGGATTCCGCGACCGGGCGACACCTGATCTTCGATGACAACTTACCTCGACTTCGAGAAGCCGATCGCCGAGCTGGAAGGCAAGATCGCCGAGCTTCGGCATTTGCCCAATTCCGGCGACGTCGACATCGCCGAGGAAGTCATGCGCCTGCAGGACAAGGCGCATAAGCAGATTCGTGCGACCTACGCCAGGCTGACACCGTGGCAGCGCGTCCAGGTCGCTCGCCATGCCGAGCGGCCGCACGCGCAGGCCTATATCGACCGCCTGATCACCGACTACACACCGCTGGCCGGCGACCGCGCCTTCGGCGAGGACGCCGCCATCGTGGGCGGCATGGGGCGCCTGCAGGGCCGCAGCATCGTGGTGCTGGGCCAGCAGAAGGGCGACGACACCGACTCGCGCATCAAGCACAATTTCGGCATGGCTCGGCCCGAGGGCTATCGCAAGGCGCAGCGCCTGATGCGGCTCGCCGACCGGTTCAGGCTGCCGGTGCTGACCCTGGTCGACACGCCCGGCGCCTATCCCGGCATCGAGGCCGAGGCACGCGGCCAGGCAGAGGCGATCGCCAGCTCGATAGAGACCTGCCTCGGGCTCGGCGTGCCGCTGGTCAGCGTGGTGATCGGCGAGGGCGGATCGGGCGGCGCGCTCGCCATCGCATCGTCGGACCGCGTCTACATGCTGGAGAATTCGGTCTACTCGGTGATCACGCCGGAAGGCTGTGCTTCGATCCTGTGGCGCAACAACGCCAACGCGCAGGATGCTGCCGAGGCGATGAAGGTGACCGCGGCCGATCTCAAGAAGCTCGAAGTGATCGACGACGTCATCCCCGAGCCGATGGGCGGCGCCCATCGCGCGCCCGACGAGACGATCGACGTCGTGGGCCGCGTCGTGGCCGAGGCGATCGCCGAACTCTCGAAGCTCGACGGCGACACGCTGCGCGAGCGGCGGCAGGACAAGTTCCTGGCGATGGGCAAGAAGGGCCTCTGACTTCCTTGTCGCTGCGCCTCAGCGTTCTCGACCAGTCGCCGATCGCCAAGGGCCGCACGCCGGCCGAGGCGGTACGCGAAACCCTCGAACTGGCGCAGCTCTGCGATCGCCTCGGCTATGTGCGCTACTGGCTGGCCGAACATCACGGCAGCGAGGCACTGGCGGGCTCCAGCCCGGAGGTGCTGATCGCGCGCGTGGCCGGCCTCACCGAACGCATCCGGGT
>JABMNB010000413.1 GCA_013205335.1 Rhodospirillales bacterium | reverse complement strand
ATCCTGAGGAGCGCGTGCAGCGCGCGTCTCGAAGGATGGGCAACAATCGTGGTGCTGGTTCCCACCCTTCGAGACGCGGTCTTAAAAGACCGCTCCTCAGGGTGAGGTCGTTGGCTAGATCTTCCTGACGTCGGCGATGGCGCCCTTGATTGCCGCGGCCGCGGCCATGGCGGGGCTGGCGAGATGGGGGCGCGCACCGGGGCCCTGGCGGCCGACGAAGTTGCGGTTGGAGGTCGAGACGCTGCGCTTGCCGGGGGGCACGCGCTCGCCGTTGGAGGCGAGGCACATCGAGCAACCGGGCTCGCGCCATTCGAAGCCGGCATCGAGGAACACACGGTCGAGCCCCTCGGCCTCGGCCTCGGCCTTGATGCGCACCGAGCCGGGTACCACCCAGGCGGTCACATGGTCGGCCTTGTGGCGGCCCTTCACGATCTCGGCGGCCGCGCGCAGGTCGGAGATGCGGGAGTTGGTGCAGGAGCCGATGAACACCCAGTCGACCGGGGTGCCCTCGATCGGCTTGCCGGGCTCGAGGCCCTGGTACTGGAGCGCGGCTTCCCAGGCGCCGCGCTTCTCTTCGGGACCGGTGCGCGGATCGGGGATGGCGCGATCGACGGCGATGACATGCTCGGGGCTGGTGCCCCAGGTGATCTGCGGCGCGACGTTCTTCATGTCGATCGTGTGCTCGCGATCGAACTCGGCGTCGGGATCGGTCGGCAGGGTGCGCCAGTGCGCGACCGCGCGGTCCCACATCGCGCCCTTGGGCGCATAGTCGCGACCGGCGAGATATTCGTAGGTCGTGTCGTCGGGCGCCACCATGCCGGTACGCGCGCCCATCTCGATGGTGAGGTTGCAGAGCGTGAGGCGGGCCTCGACCGGCAGCGCCCGCACGGCCGAGCCGGCATACTCGACCGAATAGCCGGTGCCGGCGGCGGTGCCGAGTTCGCCGATCAGGTGCAGGATCATGTCCTTGGCGGTGACGCCCGGCATCAGCTTGCCCTCGAAGCTGGCGCGCATCCGCTTGGGCTTGCGCTGCACCATCGTCTGCGTGGCGATCACATGCACCAGCTCGGAGGAGCCGATGCCGAAGGCCAGCGCGCCCATGCCGCCATGCGTCGAGGTATGGCTGTCGCCGCAGACCAGCGTCGTGCCGGGCAGCGTCAGCCCCTGTTCGGGGCCCATGACGTGCACGATGCCCTGGCCGTCCTGGCCGAGGTCGAACAGCTTGATGCCATAGGCGCTGGTGGTCTCGCGCATCGAGCGGATCAGCGGCTCGCCCGGCGGATGTGTCTTGTCGGTGCGACCGGGCTTGGTCGACATGGTGTGGTCCGGCGTGCCGTAGATCAGCCGCGGCTGCACGGGTGGATAACCCTTGTCGATGGCTTCCTTCAGCGCCTTGCCGCCCGACATGTCGTGCAGCAACAGGCGATCGATGTGCAGGAGCACGAAGCCGTTGCCGAGATCGGTGATGACGTGGCTGTCCCAGATCTTGTCGAACAGGGTCTTGCCCATGGGGTTGGCCTTTGGGGGTTGGTGTTATCCGCGGGACGCGGATATCAGCATCCGGCGAGCCGCGCCGCCAGCCCTTCGCGGTCATCGTCGCGCAGCAATTCTGCAGACGCATACCACGGCGATGTTCCGACGCTCGGTCCCCAGAGCCAGTCTGCGACCCGCGGCAGCAGGATCACGGTCGGAATGCCGAGCGACGCCGCGGCATGAGCAGGCCAGTTGTCGTCACCCACGACCAGGCGACAGGTCGCGATCTCGTCCGGGGTGCGCACGAGATCGAGCCCGGCAAGGCCAGTGGGCGGCTCGGCGACGCTGAACCAACCGATGCGGGAGGAGGGCTCGGGCGTGCGTCGCAGCTTCGCCGGCGGCGGCAGCGCCTCGCGCGTCCAGTTCAGGAGAAGCGGCAGGCTGCGCAGCGGGGCAGCGGCCACGAAACCGTCCAAGGGCTCGCCGCGGCGCACCGTCGGGCCGTCGAGCCAATCGGCAAGAGTGGCGGCGCATTGCACGACCGCGTCGACCCCGCGCGCCAGCATCAAGGTATCGCGCAGGGCAGCGTCGCTCTCGATGTCGGCCTGTTCCGGGTAGAGCAGCAGCCGGCCGTCCAGAGGTTCACCCTGCCAGCGCGGCAGATCCGGCGTGTAACGCTCGCCCGGAATCTCCAGCCGCGCCTCGTGATCGCCCAACCCGCGCCACCAGTCGCCCTGGCGCAGCATCAGTTCGCCGCGTCGCAGCCTGAGGTGCGGATCGTTGGGCTTGCTGACCAAGGCCGTTTCGAGATCGCTGAGAGCGCCGGCCCACTCGCCGCGCGCGGCCAGCAGGTCCGCCCGGGCGCTGAGGGCGGGCAGCAGCCTGTGGTCGAGCGACAGAGCGAGGTCGTAGGCGCGCTCGGCGTCCTCGGTGCGGCCCAGCGTTTCGAGGGTGCGGCCGGTATTGTGGGAGATGACGGCGTCGTCCGGCTTCAGCCGCGCGGCCCTGGCGAGGGCGACCAGCGCCGTCTCGTGCCGCCCGAGCTGGATCAGGCAACCTGCGAGGTTGGTTTGCGCCGCGACGTCGCGCGGCAGGAACTGCGCGGCGCGCTCCAGCGGCTCGCGCGCCTCGGCGAAGCGGCCGAGCTTCAACCGGATCTGGCCCAGCAGGTGGAGTGCCTGGCCCATGTTGGGCCGCGCCTCGACGATGCGGGCGAACATCTCTTCGGCAGACACGAAATCACCCGCCGCCGCGCGCTGCAGGGCGTCACGGCCGAGGGTCTGGATCTGTTGGTCGTTGAGCGGCACGCGGCGGCTCTAGCAGAGCCGTGCCGGGGAGCAAAGTGGAACGGGCAAAGAAAAGCCGGCGGTCGCAAGGGAGGCTGGAGCGACCGCCGGCCAGGTTCCGGAGTGGGATGGTCCCGCGCAGGGTACGAACGGGACCCCTCCGGATTCGAAGGTCAGTCGCGCCAGAAGGGTTTGTTGGCCTCGAACACAACGTCGGTCGGGCTGATGCCCAGATCGCGCATCGTGCGGTAGTCGAGGTTGGCGAGCTCGCGGCGCTCCTTGGTGCGCTGGCGCCAGGTGGCCAGGATCTGCCTGATGGCGGTGAAGGTCCCGGCCAGCGGGGCCTGCGATGAATAGTGGAGCGATATGTTGGCCATGGGACTTCTCCCGAAGGGGTTGAACTCTGTTGAAAAGGATTTGCGCTCCGGGGCCCCCCTTTACAAACGACCCTTTGTTCTGTTTTGATTAAAATAACTCATGTGAAGGATGCGCGATGAAACGATCCCTACCGCCGCTCAACGGCTTGCGTGCCTTCGAGGCGGCGGCGCGCCATATGAGTTTTACCGATGCTGCAGCGGAATTGAGCGTCACGCAGGCGGCGATCAGTCATCAGGTGCGTGGGCTGGAGCTGAGACTCGGATTAAAATTGTTCGTGCGGCGCAATCGCTCGCTGCTCCTGTCGGAAGCGGGCCAGGCCTACCTGCCGTCGGTGCGCTCGGCCTTCGACCAGTTGAACGAGGCGACGGAAAAGCTGCTGCAGAAAGATCGTGGCGGCCACCTCACGGTGACGACCACCGCGTCGTTCGCCATGAAGTGGCTGGTGCCGCGGCTGGGCGGCTTTCAACGCGCCAACACCGAGATCGACGTTCGCATTTCGACCGGCACGGGGCTGGTCGATTTCTCGCGCGAGGATGTCGACATCGGC
The DNA here is from genome assembly GCA_013205335.1 of Rhodospirillales bacterium. GTDB lineage: Bacteria > Pseudomonadota > Alphaproteobacteria > Reyranellales > Reyranellaceae > Reyranella. The sequence goes on along the minus strand of JABMNB010000413.1, from coordinate 12,310 downwards.
ATTCGCTATGGTCGCGGCCAGTGGCCGAACCTGATGGCCGAGCGGCTGGTCGCCGAGGACGTCATGCCGGTCTGTGCGCCCTCGCTGCTCAAGGGACCGAACGGCCTGAGGAAACCGGCCGACCTCAAGCGCTTCACCTTGCTCCATATCGGCAGCTTTCCCGACGACTGGCAGGTCTGGCTGACCGCCGCCGGTGTGAAGGGTGTCGACGCCTCGCGCGGCGTTTCCTTCGACTTCCCGTTGGCGGCCTATCAGGCGGCGATGGACGGGCTGGGCGTGGCGGTCGGGCGCAATCCCCTGGTCGAGCCCGACCTCAAGGCCGGCCGGCTGGTCGTCCCTTTCGAGTTCAAGCGCTCCTCGGACTTCGCCTACTATCTCGTCTATCCGCCCGAGGCGATCCGGCGGCGCAAGATCAAGGCGTTCCGCGACTGGGTCGTTTCCCTCTCCGAAGTATCACAGCAGGCGGTCTGATCATGCAGTTCGGCTATTTCACGCTGTCCGACAACCGTTACCCGAACAATCCGCGTTCGGCCGAGTCCTTTATCAAGGACATCTATGCCGAGGCGCTGTGGGCGGAGAAGGTCGGACTGAACTCCGCCTGGATCGGCGAGCATCATTTCAACCTGCTGGGCGTCAATGCCTCGCCGCTCGCCCTGCTGGCGCAACTGGCCGGCGCCACGACGACGCTCCGGCTGGCGCCGGCGGTGACCTTGCTGCCGGTGCATCACCCGCTGCATGTCGCGGAGGAATGGGCGACGCTGGATCTCCTGTCGGGCGGCCGCGTCGATTTCGCCGCCGGCCGCGGCTACGACCGCAAGGAGTACGATCCGTTCCAGATGCCTTTCGACGATTCCGCCGAGCTGTTCGCCGAGGGCCTGGAGATCGTGTGGCGCGCCTGGACCGAGACCGGCAAATGGTCCCACAAGGGCAGGTTCTATCAATTCAGCGACGTCGAGATCCGCCCGAGGCCGGCGCAGCAACCGCTGCGGCCCTACGTGGCCTGCTTCTCGCGGCCGTCGATGGAGCTGGCCGCCAGGAACGACTGGAACGTGATCTACGCGCCGTTTGCCGCCGCCATGGTCTACGGCTCACTGGCGGACGCGGTGCGGGTCTATCGCGAGACCTGCGAGAGCGGCTTCAAGCGGCCGATGCGGCGGGCCATGTGCTCCTACTTCGTGCACATCGCCTCGACGCCGGAGGAGGAACGCTACGGCAAGGAAGCGCTCGTCCGCTACTTCCAGGACGCGCTGATCGCGGCCTTCCCCTCATCGTCGGGCGAGAAGGTGCCGCCGACCTACAAATACTTCGTCGACATCGTGAACATCCTGCGCGACATGCGGCCGGAGAAGCTGACCGACAAGTCGATCCTGTGCGGCAGCCCGCAGCACATCGTCGACACGCTGAAGCAGGTCGAGGCGGCCGGCGTCGCCGAGGTCATCCTCTACTTCAATTATGGGCAGAAGCCGCATGCGATGGTGAAGGAGCAGATGCAGCGCTTCATGCTCGAGGTGGCGCCGCACTTCGCCTGACGCCGCCCCAGAGCCCTCCCCCGCCGGCGCAGTTGCAAGTCGTTCGCAAGTGACGGATGTTGTCGGGATACGCGTCTCGAAGGAGTTTGTCTCATGGCTCGCATCAGCACGAAGGAAGAGTTACGGCGCATCATTGCCGAGCCGCGGCCGGCCGCACGCGTCAAGATCCTCGACGCGCTGGACGAGCAGTCGATCGAGTTCCTGAAGCGCTGCCCGTTCGCCCTGGTCGGCACGACATCGGCGGACGGCACCGTCGAAGTCTCTCCCAAGGGCGACGAACCGGGATTCATCCGAGTCGAGGATGCGAAGACGCTGCTGATCCCCGAGCGGGTCGGCAACAATCTGGCCTTCGGTCTGAACAACATCATCGACACCGGCGAGATCGGCATCATCGCACTGGTACCGGCGACCGGCGAGACGCTGCGCATCTCCGGCACCGCGGAGATCCACGACGACCCCGAACTCGTCGCATCGCTGAGCTCGCTCGGGAAGCCGGCGCTGCTGGCAACCCGCGTCCGCATCAAGCATTGCTACTTCCACTGCGCCCGCTCGATCGTGCGCGCGAAGCTGTGGGATCCCAAGGCGTGGCCGGCGCCCACCCGGATCTCGTTCGGCAAGATTATCGCGCCGCGCATCGGCGAGAGCGACGCCGTCGCGGCGCAGATCGATGCCAATGTCGAGGGCGCCTACACGACGCGGCTCTGGCAGAACACATGATCGGCTGAAGGACCGGACTTTCGATAAAGCGAAAGGTCGGTCTCTTCCGGTTCACGGTGTGACTGCCGTGAGCCTCGGTGCGACCATCGTGGCCTCGCTCGCCAGGTACCGCCAGGTGTCGGGGCTGCAGGACGAGGAGCTGCGCAGGATCGAGGCGATCTGGTGAGCGCCGGCCGCGACCCGCCCAGCCAACGCGCCGTCAAACCGGGGGCACGCGAGCCGCTGCTTCAGGGTGTCGCGGCCCTGCTGCGGCATGATACGGCCAAGGCGCGGCAGCGTTTCGAGCAAGGCCTCGCCCTCGCGCTGGACGATCCGGCAGCCGAGAACCTGTTGAAGAGCTGCGCCTCAGCGCGCTGAAGCGCGGGCGTCGCGGAACGACACGAGGCGACGCTGGGTCTCGTCCCACAGTACGAGACGCACGCAGCGGAAGCTCTGGAGCAGCGTCAGGCGCCCGACATCGCGCAGCTCGGGATGGTCGCGCAACACGTGCGGCAGCCGGTAGTACGGGATGCGGCTGCTGAGATGATGAACGTGATGTATGCCGATATTGGCGGTGAACCAGCGCAGGAAGGCCGGCAGATCATAATGCGAACTGCCGTGCAGGGCGGCTTCGTGCAGGTTCCAGTCGGGATCGCTGTCCCACTTCGTGTGCTCGAACTGATGCTGGACGAAGAACAGCCAGACGCCGACCGACGCGGAGAGCAGGAGGACCGGCAGGTGGATCAGCAGGAAGGCCTTGATGCCGATCAGCCAGATGAGGAGGCCGGCGAACACCACGATCGCCAGGTTGTTCGTCATGGTGCTGATCCACGGCCGCCAGCCGTCGCGCATCAGGCCGATCGGCAGGCGGTGCTGCACGATGAAGAGATAGGCCGGCCCGAGACCGAACAGGATCAGCGGATGGCGATAGAGTCGATAGCGCAGCCGGCCCCACATCGAGCGCGCGCGATATTCCTCGACCGTCAGCGTGTCGACGTCGCCGAAGCCGCGTTTGTCGAGATTGCCGGTGCTGGCGTGATGGGTCGCATGCATGCGCCGCCAGACTTCGTAGGGCGTCAGCGTCAGCACGCTGGCGATGCGGCCGATCCAGTCGTTGGCCGAGCGCTGGGTGAAGAACGCGCCGTGGCCGCAATCATGCTGGATCGCGAACAGTCGCACCATGAAGGCGCCGGCCGCGAAGGCCAGCGGCAGGGCCAGCCAATAGCCGACATCCAGCGTTGCCCAGGCCAGCGCCCACAAGGCGACGAGCGGCACGACCGTGACGGCGATCTCGAAGATGCTGCGGCTGTTGCTGGGCTGGCGATAGCGCGCGAGGACCTTCGTCCAGGCGCGGGCGGCTTTTGCCATCTGCGCGCGCGGGCCGGCGGCTTCCGGGTGAGTGCTCAAACGAGTGAACTTCCTTGAGAGAGGGTGCGGGCGTCGGCGAACCGCCCGTCGGCCTTAGGTGCCGTGCGAAGCAAAAGCAACGAGCGAAGTGGCCCAGTGCTGTGAATCTTCAGCGGCTACGCCGATTGTGACCGTGGGGGGGCGGTGGCCGCCCCTCTACCCCGTCCCCGACCCCGTCCCGTGCCGCGCCCGGTGCTGCCCACCGGTGGCGCCTGAAGGGGCTTGGCGCGAATGCGCACGGTCCGTCCGTCCGGCTGTTCCATGTCGAACGCGCCGGTCTTGCGGATCAGGTCGCTGAGCTTTCGAAACCCATAGGTGCGCGGGTCGAAGTCGGAGGCGATGTTGGCGAGCCGCTGGCCGACGGCGCCGAGCCCGACCCATCCGTCTTCGCTCTCCATCTGCGCAATCGCCTTCGTCAGGAAGGGAACGGCGGCACTGGCGGGCTGCAAAGAATGAGGCGCCGTTCCCTCTTCCGGCGTCGTCACCGCGGCCTCGGGCAGGAGGTTCTCGGTATAGACGAACCGGCGGCAGGCCTGCCGGAAGCTTTCGGGTGTCTTCTGTGCGCCGAAGCCATAGACGTCGGCGCCTTCTTCGCGAAGGCGGGACGCCAGCCGGGTGAAATCACTGTCGGAGGACACCAGGCAGAAGCCGTCGAACCGTCGGCTGTGCAGCAGGTCCATCGCGTCGATCACCAGGGCGATGTCGGAGGCGTTCTTGCCCGACGTATAAGCGAACTGCTGGTAGGGATCGATCGCGTACTTCTGCAGGATGTCGGCCCAGGATCTGAGGCGCGTGCTCGAGAAGTCACCGTATATGCGCCGCACGCTGGCTTCGCCGAACTTGGCGACCTCCTCGAACAGGCCCGCGGCGATGCGCGGCGACGTGTTGTCGGCATCGATGAGAACGGCGAAGCGGCGCAGGCGATTGTCGTCGACCATGTGTGGACTTTCCTGGCGGCTCAGGCGGCGGATTTGGCGTAGATCGCGTCGACATGGATGTCGGCGCAGTCGATGACGGGAAAGCCCGGATCATGCCCGGCAAAGGCCAGGAAGAGGTCGGTGCCGCCGAGCATGATCGCCTCGGCGCCGCGCGCACAGAGTTCGCGGCCGGCGTCGAAGAAGACATGGCGCTGTACTTCGGTGACGTGTCCGATGGTCGCCATGGCAACGTAGTTGTCATGGACCAGATCGAGCGCCACGCCTTCCGTCGGAATGACCTCCACCGAAGGGATGCCGCCGTAGAGCCTGGTCTCCATCACGGTGCGTGTGCCCAGGATGCCGATCTTCCTGAACTTTCCCCTGGCCAGCGTGGCTTCCACTGCAGGAACGGCGTTGAGGATGGGAAGCGGCGAGATCGCCATGAGTTCGTTCACGCAGAAATGGCCGCCCATCGACGTGATGGCGGCGGCCTGGGCGCCGGCTGCTTTCAGGCGCCCGACGAGGCCTGCGAAGATTTCCGCCTGTCTCTTCGGATTTCTGCCCACGAGGTTGCGGCTCATCTCCCGCACGTCGGCATGCGCCATGGTGAGGTCGAGCGGGCGGCCGCCGGCGACGTGCCGGTCGATCAGGCCTCGATAGTAGAAGTCGGTGGCGGCCGGTCCGATGCCGGCAACGAGTCCGATATGCATGGGCGACTGTCCACGATCCGCTGCCGGGCGGCAACTGCGGCGACGGGGCCGGGGTGTGGCGAAAAGCGTCCCTGCAGAACTGCTGCTGCGGACGCTAGAGTTTGACCATGCAGAGGGTGGCCGTGTTCGGGACGACGGGATCGGGCAAGAGTTGGCTGGCCGAACGGCTGGCCGACCGCACCGGCCTGCGCGTGGTCGAACTCGATGCGCTCTTCTGGGGGCGCGACTGGCAACCGGCGACCGTCGACCTGTTCCGTCATCGCGTCGAGCGCGAGACCGCAGACGAGGGCTGGATCGTCGTCGGCAACTACGGCCAGGTGCGCGACCTGGTGTGGCGTCCGGCCGACACGCTGGTCTGGCTCGACCTGCCTTTGCCCGTCGTCATGGGGCGCCTGCTGCGGCGGACCGTGAGGCGCGCAGTGACAGCTGAGGAGCTGTGGGGCACGGGCAATCGCGAGACGCTGGCCAACGCCTTCTTCAGCCGGAACTCGATCCTGCTCTATGCGCTGAAGACGCATCGTCGAAATCGGGAGCGCTTCGCCCGGGAGTGCGAAGCGCTGGCCGGAGAGAAGCGCGTCGTGCGGCTGCGCAGCCGCCGCGACATCGAACGGTTCGCGCTCAGTCCGCTGCCTTGACCGCCGGCGCCGGCGCCCGCACGCCGCCGCGCGCCAGCATCGCGTCGATCTCGGCGGCGCCGTAGCCCAGCTCGCCCAGGATATCGGGTCCGTCCTCGCCGATGTGCGGCGCATGCTGTTGCGGCGCATGCTCGGCGGCCGGTGGCAGGCCTGCGATGTTGGCGACCGGCATGCGGCCGAAGCCGTCCTGTTCGATCCAGTCGATGGCGCCCGATTCCTTGACGTGCGGATGATCGAGATAGTCCGAGTAGTTGTTCACGCGCTCGCAGAAGACGTCCTTGGGTTGCAGGATCGCGATCCACTCCTCGGTCGTCCTGGTCGGCATCGTCTCGTTCAGCGCCTTGATGATCTTGGCGGCGTTCTTGATGCGGTTCTCGTGGCTCTGCAGGTCCGGATCGTCGGCGATGTCCTGCCGGCCGATCAGTTCGAACAGGAGGCGGAAATGATGCGGCCGCATGGCGCTCACCATGATGTAGCCGTTCTTCGACTTGTAGCTGCCGGCCGGCATGTACAGCACCGGCGGCGCGCCCTTGGAGAACACCCACTCCATCAGCTTGGCGCCCTGGAAGGCGGCGGCGGCGCGCATCAGGCTCGAATCGATGAAGCAGCCTTCATTGTAGCGGAACTGGCGCATCAGCGCCGTCGACAGCGCCTGGAAGGTGTAGAGGCCGGTCGTCACGTCGACGGCGATCATGCCCTGACGCCACGGCGTGCCGTCGGGCATCTTGTTCATCACCATCATGCCGCTGAACGCCTGGATCAGGCCGTCGACGGTCGGGCGCTTGCTGTAGGGGCCGGTCTGGCCGAAGCCCGAGACCGAGCAGTAGACGACGTTCGGGTTGACCTTCTTGACGTCCTCGTAACCGAAGCCCAACCGCGAGATCACGCCGGGACGGAAGCTTTCCATCACGACATGCGCCTTGGCGGCGATCTTCCTGGCGACGGCGATGCCGTCGGCGGACTTGAGGTCGAGCGCGATCGAGCGCTTGCCGCGGTTGAAGGCGACGGAATGGGCGCAGTGGTCGCCCTTCAGCTCGCCCAGCGCGCGGCCCCAGTCGCCTTCGGGCGGCTCGACCTTGATGACGTCGGCGCCGTGCAGCGCCAGCAGCATGGAGGCGTGCGGCCCCGCGATGCCCTGCGTGAAGTCGAGTACGGTGATGCCGTCGTAAGCGCCCTTGATTGTCACTTGTTCCTCCCGAAGGCGCTGAACCTACGTTTACCGGCGCGGTTCACGCAAGGCCCGCCCTGCAACGAAGCCATGCTTGTTCGGGTAGCGGCCAACTCCATGGGAGGGTACCGCTTCAGGCGACGATCGGCAGGGTCTCTACGTCGTAGGCATGGGTGATCTTGCGGCCGAGCACCGGATCGTCGAGTTCCATCTCGAACCGCGCCGCCGACCGGATGCCGCCGAGGGCGGGCATGGTGCCGCAGAACATGACGGTATCCATGGGCAGGCGCTTGTTGTCCCGCCACCCGAAGATCAGTTCGCGCGGATCGCGAATCCGGGACAGCGGGCCTTCCTGGTAGAGGGTCTTCTTGCCGCCCTCCTGCACGAAGCTGCGCAGAATGAGACTGTCCCAGTGCGCCTCGACTTCCTCGAAGCGCCACGCGGTGCGGCCGATCGGCTTGGCGCACATCTGCTTGGAGACGGCGATTCCGTAGCTCTCGACCTTGCGGTCGGTGTGGTCGGCGCCGACCGTCACCCAGAGGCGGTCGGCGGCGCCGATCAGCACCGGCTCGACTTCGCCGGAACTGTCGTCGCCAAGAACCTGGATGCTGGCGGCCTGCGTCAGCATCTGCGCGGCGGCGCGATAATAGATCGGCACCCGCGACGGCGGCTGCACACCGATCGCCTTGAGTTCCTCGATATGATGGTTGAGCGCCGTCACGTCGCGGCCGGTCCAGCCGGCGATCACGAGATCCTTGATGTCGACGGTGACCTTTTCGACCGCGCCCTTGGCGTGGCCCTCGAATTCCAGGCGCGTCATTACAGAATCGCGAGTTGCGAATTGAGCAGGTCGCTCACCAGCATGTAGCCCGGCGCGTGGGTGATGCAGAACTCGGGCTTCACGGTGGCCACGACCGATTGCGGGGTGACGCCGCAGGCCCAGAAGACGGGCAGCTCGTCGTCGCGCACCGGCACCGGGTCGCCGTAGTCCGGCTTGTTGATGTCCTTGATACCGATCAGTTCGGGCTTGCCGATATGGACCGGCGCGCCGTGCACGGTCGGAAAGCGCGTCGTCACCTGGATGGCCCGGATGGCGCCGGCCGGCTTGAAGGGGCGCATCGACACGACCATCGGGCCGTGGAACGGGCCCGATGGCGCGCATTCGATGCTGGTGCGGAACATCGGCACGTTGGAGCCGCAGGTCTGATGGCGAATTTCGAGGCCGTTCTCGACCAGCGCATCTTCGAAGGAGAAGGAGCAGCCCAGCACGAAGGACACGAGATCGTCGCGCCACACACTCTTGAGGTCGGTGACTTCCTCGACCATCACGCCGTTTTTCCAGATCCGGTAGTAGGGGATGTCGGTGCGGATATCGAGATCCTCGCCCAGCGTCGGCAGGCGCCAGTCGCCGGGCTCCGACGAGGCGAGCAGGGGGCAGGGCTTGGGATTGAGCTGGCAGAAGCGCGCGAAGTCCGCGGCCAGTGCTTTGGGAAGGATCGCGAGGTTGCCCTGGACGTAGCCCGGCGCCATGCCGGAGGTCGGCAGGCGATGGCCGCCGCCGCGGATGCGGCGTCGCGCGTCGCGGCCGGTTTCGCCCTTGTATCCGGTGATCGTGCTGTCCATCGCGAACTCCTAGACGTGCTGGCCGCCGTTGATCTGGATCTCGGCCCCCGAAACGTAGCTCGATCCCTTCTCGCAGAGAAAGTGAATCACGTCCGCGACCTCGTCGGGTGTGCCGAGCCGTCGCATGGGAATCTGCTCCTCGACGATCTTCTCGGTACCCGGCGACAGGATCGCGGTGTCGATCTCGCCCGGCGCGATCGCATTGACGCGGATGCCGCGCGGTCCGAAATCGTGGCTCATCTCGCGGGTCAGCGCGGCGAGCGCCGCCTTCGAGGTGGCGTAGGCGGAACCCGCGAAGGGATGGACGCGGCTGCCGGCGATCGACGTCACGTTGACGACGCAGCCCTGCGCCAGCGCCAGTTCGTCGACGAGGCCGCGCGCCAGCGCCACGGGGGCGAAGAAATTGACGTTGAAGACCTGCCGCCACAGATCGAAGGGCGTATCCATCGCGCCCAGCCGGCTGCCGTCCTTGCCCTTGGGCGAGATGGCGGCATTGTTCACCAGTGCATCGAGCCGGCCTCCGGCGAGGCGCGAGCGGATCTGCTCGATGCCGCGCCCGATGTCGACGGGATCGGCGAGATCGAGCTGCACGTGGTTCTCGCCACCGCTCGGCCATGGGCACAGTGCGCTGAACGGCTGGCGCGAGATCGTGATGACCCGCCAGCCGCCGGCGCTGAACTTCTTGACGGTCGCATGGCCGATGCCTCGGCTTGCGCCGGTCAGAACCAGGGTTCTGACATTGTCGCGAAGGGGGGCTGTATTCATGGGGGCGATCCTACTCTGCCTGACGTCGAAGTTCGCGCGCGATGTTTCGGTAACGGACGGGGGTACCTGCCATGCCTTGTGGGGTTCTCTTTTGTTCTTCACATCATCTATTAACTCATTGTGATTCCAAGGGTTTCATTGGCAAATGAGCGTCGGATAGGGTATGGTCGTTTCAGGCTTGGTCCAATATTCAGGACCGTTCGGCCACTGCGATTTTTGACGAAACATTATTTTGGAGTTGTCCGGCATGACGGACGAGCGACGGGCCTCTGCGCCCACCCCTTATCTGCGGACGGGGCCTGCAACCATGCTGACAGGGCTCGGCCTCTGCCTCCTCCTGATGGTCCTGCAGTTCATGCCCGAAATCCGCGACGCCGGCCCGTTCGGCGCACTTGGCTCGATCACCGTGTCGAACACCAGCCGCTAGGCCGCCCGCCCGGGGGGGCGTGCAGCCGCTTGTGTGGCTGCCCGGGAGCGCGCATTTAGGGGTCGAGGTTGCGCGTACCCATGACAGCAGAACACGATCAGGCCCTGCCGGCTGGCACGCGGCTCGGCGACTATCGTCTCGACGCCTTGATCGGCCATGGTGGCTTCGGCATCACCTATCGTGCCTTCGACACGCAGCTCGCCAAGTTCGTCGCCATCAAGGAATACATGCCGGTCGAGTTCGCGATGCGCCGGGCCGATGGCCAGGTGGCGCCGCGGAGCTCGCGCTTTGCCGACGATTTCACCTGGGGCCGCGAGCGCTTTCTCGACGAGGCGCGGGCGCTGGCGCGGTTCCGCCATGTCCACATCGTGCCGGTGCTGCGCTACTTCGAGGCCAACGGCACGGCCTATACCGTCATGGAATTCGAGGACGGCCATAGCGTCGCGCAGCTTCTGCGCCAGCCCGGCCGTCGCCTGCAACCCGACGAAATTCGCCGCCTGACCGACGGCATGCTGAGCGGCCTCGGCGCCGTGCACGCCCAGGGCTTCCTGCACCGCGACATCAAACCGTCGAACGTCATCGTCCGGCACGACGGCGTGCCCATCCTGATCGACTTCGGCGCGGCGCGGCAGGCCATGGGCGGCCGCACGCGCACGCTGACCAATATCCTGACGCCGCAATACGCGCCGATCGAGCAGTACGCGATGGACGGCAAGCAGGGTCCGTGGACCGACATCTATTCGACGGCTGCGGTTCTGCATCATGCCATTGCCGGGGTCCCGCCGCCCGAGGCGGTCAGCCGTGTCGGAACCGACCCGTATCGACCGCTGGCGGCAACCCATGCCGATCGCTTCGACGGGGCCCTGTTGGCGGCGATCGATCGCGGCCTCGCTTTTGCGCCCGAGCAGCGGCCGCAGACGATCTCCGAGTGGCGCACGCACTTCGGCGCGGCGCTGCCGCTGGCCGAGGACGCGGTGACGCAACGCATGCCGGCCGCCTCGTCGCCTGCGCATCGGCTGGGCGGAGCGAGCCGTCCCGTGAGCGCGCCCTACGAGGTGGTGGCGCCCCGTCGCCGCGGCGCGGATTTCTGCGTCGTCGCTGGCCGATCATCCTGCTGGTGTTGGCTGCGGTCGCGGTCTGGAAGGTTCAGCCGCAGATTCGCGAGCGCTTTGCCGGGACACCCAAGGTCGAGACGCAGGCAGCGCTGCCGTCGCCGGTTCCCATCGCCGTGCCGACGGAGACGCCGCGAGCAGTCACCCCGCCGGCGCCCGTTCCTTCGCCGACGACAACGCCACCGCAACCCAGGCCACCCGTCGCTGCGCCCGATACATCGGCGCAGAAGGCGCTCGCCGATCAGGCGCAGCGAGCGGCGACCGAAGCGCGGGCCGTGTTCGAGCGCGCCGACGAAGCCTCGAAGGCGGCGCGCGCCATGGCGGGCGAGGCGCGCATCGTGGCGGCGCGGGCCGCGCGTCCCGATCTCGAGAACGGCGAACGCCTGACCTACGGCAGCGGCGCCAGCTATATCGGCCAGGCCGTCGACGGCAAACGGCAGGGCCTCGGCGTCGCCGAGCTGGGCAATGGCGAACGCCAGGCCGGCGACTGGAGCGCCGACCTGATGAACGGTCTCGGCACGGTGCGACTTGCCGACGACACGCGCTACGCCGGCCAGTGGAAAGAGGGCAAGTCGACCGGGCTCGGTCTTCGCGAGAAGCCAGGCGTCGAGCGGTCGGAAGGCAATTTCGTCGGAGGGCGTCTGGAAGGACTCGGCATTCGCCGCACGCTGGCCGATCCGAACGTCGTGCAGGGCGGCGAATTCCACGCCGACCTTCTCGACGGGCCGGGCGCCGAGCGCATCGGCGAGCGCGAGCGCTACGAAGGCGGCTTCCGCGGCGGACAGCGCAACGGCTACGGCCAATACACCGATGCCGAGGGCAAGATGCGCCCGGGTCGCTGGGTGGACGGAAAGCTCGTGGAACCGACGCCGTAACATCGGTGGCACGGAAGTTGCGCCCCGCGGGGTGCAAGAGAGTTTCAGCCGCCGTGTCCAAGCCCCTGTCCGTAGTGCTGATCGACGACAATCCCGCCCGCGCCGAGATTGTAGAGCCGGGACTGCGTGACGCTGGCTAGGTTTTGCTGGCGCGGCTCGACGGCACCTACGATCTCGCGGCGAGGGTCGGCGCGCCGTTCCGTGCTTTCCTCGAAGAACGCGACGCGCGCGGGGCAAAAGGGGAAGAACTGGCTGTTCTTCGCCGATCAGAAGCGCACGACGGAGTTTCTCTACGAGGATCAGATCATCGACTGGCACCGTCGTGGCTTGCTGGCGCGACTCGATCTCGCTTTCTCGCGCGATCAGCCCGAGAAGATCTATGTCCAGACCCGCATGCGCGAGAACGCGGCCGAGCTCCGGGCCTGGGTGGAGCAGGGCGCGCACTT
>JABMNB010000007.1 GCA_013205335.1 Rhodospirillales bacterium | reverse complement strand
GAGACGCACTGCCCGCAGGACGGACGCAACGCGACCGCCCGCTCCGTCGCCGCCCTCCGCCGGATCGCGGCCGAGATCGGCGTCGAGGTCGTTTAGAGCCAGGAACGACTCACCCTGAGGAGCGGTCCACAGGACCGCGTCTCGAAGGGTGGGCACGAGCACCGCGCCTGTCGCCCATCCTTCGAGACGGTCGCTTCGCGACCTCCTCAGGATGAGATGAGGTTATCAGTCGGAAGATTCCAAATTCTGAACCTAAGCCGGCGCAACGATGAAGCCGGCGCGGGGGAAGTGAACCGCCACGTCGCCGACTCGCTCGTCGTGACGCTGGATCGAGATTCGATCGTTCGTCAGTCCGACGAGCACACCGCTCACCGGCACCTTGCCGGTATCGTCGGGTGTGACGCTGACCGTCCGGCCGGCCGTCAAGCCGCTGGGATCGGCGGCATCGACGCTCGTCGCGGCGGGAGTTGCTTCCCTGGCTATGGCCAGAGCATCGGCCGCACTGATCTCGGTCGGAGTGCCGCTGCCGGCGGCCTTCAGTCGCTCCGACCAGGCAGTCAGCAGAGGCAGACGGTCGAACGGCTGCACCGGCTTTCCGCCCCCCAGCCGCTCCTTGATGAACCACACCGGATTGTAGAGCGCGCAGTCGGCCACGGACGGCGCCGTGCCCAGAAGATAGGGCCGGCCGTCGGCCAGCATCTCCTCGGCCAACACGAGCTGGGCATAGGTCTGCTGCAGGGCCATCGGCGCCGCCGCCTTGAGCCTGGCCGGCTCGAAGGGGCGGCCGGAAAACTCGCTGCGATCCTTGAGGAACGCTTCCGGCAGCTTGTCACCGAGCGCGCCCATGACGACGCCGACCGCCGCCCAGAAGATGTTGCGGTCGATCCACATGGCAAGCGCCCGCGCCTCGCCTTCCTTGCCGGGCGGCAGGAGCGACGGCGACGGCAGGCGCTTCTCGATTTCCAGCATGATCAGCTGGGTGTCGCAGTAGATGTCGGCGCCGACCTGCATCACCGGGGTCTTCCGGTACCCGCCGGTCAACGGCATCAGGTCCGGCTTGGGCAGGATGTTGGGGATCACGACCGACTTCCACGCGGCCTTCTTGAGGCCGAACGCGACCCGCACCTTCTCCGAGAAGGGCGAGTTCGGATAGTGGTGCAGGATCATGTCGGTCATGAGCGCAGTGCCTCGATGTTGGCCGCGTAGCGGTCGGGACCGCCCGTGAACACGGCGGTTCCGGCGACGAGGACGTCGGCGCCGGCCTGGATGCAACGCTTCGCGGTCTCGACGTTGACGCCGCCGTCGACCTCGAGGTCGATCGGCTTGCCCAGCGCATCGATCGCCTTGCGCAAGGCGGCGATCTTGGCGAGTTGGCTCTCGATGAAGGCCTGTCCGCCGAAGCCCGGATTGACGCTCATCACCAGCACAAGGTCGAGATCGCCCAGAACATGCTCGATGGCGCTGAGCGGCGTCGCCGGATTGAGGACGGCGCCCGCCTTGCGTCCGAGGCTCTTGATGAGCTGGATCGTGCGGTGGACATGCGGTCCGGCCTCGGGATGGAAGGAGATCACGTCGGCGCCGGCATCGACATAGGCCGGCACCAGGGGATCGACCGGCGAGATCATGAGGTGAACGTCGAAGGTCTGCTTGCTGTACTTGCGCAGCGCCTTCACCACCATCGGGCCGATGGTGAGGTTGGGCACGAAATGCCCGTCCATCACGTCGACGTGGATCCAGTCGGCGCCGGCTTCGGTGATCGCCTCGATCTCGCGGCCAAGGGCGGCGAAATCCGCCGACAGGATGGAGGGGGCGATGCGGACAGGCTGTTGCGGCATGGCGGCCTCAGGTTCCGGGACGTGTTGGTGCTTCCCAGCCCTTGCGCCGGAAAGGATTGGCCGGGAATGAACCCAGCATCTTGAGCTCGTCGGAGAAGAAGCCGAGTTCCTCGAGCGCCAGCAGAACGTCGCGCTGCTCGGGATGGCCCTCGACCTCGGCATAGAACAGCGCCTGCTCGAAGCGCACGCCGGAGAGGTAGCTTTCCAGCTTCACGATGTTGACGCCGTTGGTCGCGAACCCGCCCAGCGCCTTGTAGAGCGCCGCCGGGCGGCTCTTCACCCGGAACAGGAAGGCCGTCATGCACTGCACGGTGCGCCAGTCGGGATGGGCCTCTTCGCGCGAGAAGACCAGCATGCGCGTGGTGTTGTGATCGGCGTCTTCGATGTTCTTCGCCAGCACCTTGAGGTCGTAGATGCGGGCGGCCAGCGACGAGGCAATGGCGCCGACGCTGGCGTCGCCGATCTCGGCGATCTCGCGGGCGGCGCCGGCCGTATCGGCATGGACCACCGGCTGCAGCCGGTGCTTCTTCAGAAAATTGCGGCACTGGGCCAGCGCCTGGACATGGCTCTTGACCGTCCGGATGGATTTGAGCGACGCACCCGACAGCGCCACCAGGCAGTGCTCGACCCGCTGGAAGTGCTCGGCCACGATCTTGAGCTTGGTGTGCGGCAGCAGGCTGTGCAGGTCGGCGACCCGGCCGGCGATCGAATTCTCGACCGGGATGATGGCCAGCTCCGCCTTGCCGGCCTGGACGGCGCCCATGGCGGCGTCGAAGGTCGGGCATGGCAGGGTGGTCATGTAGGGAAAGGCCGCCCGGCAGGCCATGTCGGAATTGGCGCCGGGCTCGCCCTGGAAGGCGATGATGTTGCTGGCGACGGCCTTGCCCTGCCGCTTCTCGCCCCGACCTTTGGCCATCTGCCGAACTCCCCCGTGCCGCGTCCCGATGCCCACCGATAGGCGAAAAACCTCGTAATATCCGGCACTTGCGACGTTCCGCCGCGCGAGCTACCCGAAGCGATCGGATACTACTGGCGGCTGCGCGGGCATGCTAGAGCAACGTCCGTAGTTTTGCCGTTCCGGGAATTGACGATGGCCAGTTTCAATACGATCGCGGGCTGCGTTTTGGCTTCCGCCCTCTTCGCGATGGTGGTGGGCAAGGTGTCCAATGCCGTCGTGCATCCGCACAAGCTGGACAAGCCGGCGATCGCCGTCTCCGACGAGGCGCCGACCCAGACGGCCGCCGCGCCCGCAGCTCTCGACATTCCGCCGATCGGTCCGAAGCTGGCCGGCGCCAATGTCGACGCCGGCAAGGCCCTCTTCCAGAAGCAGTGCGTCGCCTGCCACACGATCGACAAGGGTGGCTCCAACAAGGTCGGCCCGAACCTGTGGGGCATCGTCACCCGCGCCAAGGCCAGCTATGCGGGCTTCTCCTATTCTTCGCCGCTGACCGCCAAGGGCGGCGACTGGAGCTACGAGGACATCGACCACCTGATCTTCAAGCCGACCGCCTATGCGCGCGGCACGAAGATGGCGTTCGCCGGCCTTCCCAAGGAGCAGGATCGCGCCGACATCATTGCATACCTGCGCACGATGGCCGACACGCCCGCGCCGCTGCCCTAGGTGGTTCCTTCGAACCTCGTCGCGTTGGCCCATCGACTGGCCGACGCCGCGCGGCCGATTGCGGCCCATTACTTCCGCACGCAAGTCACGGTCGACGACAAGTCCGACCAGAGCCCCGTCACCATCGCCGACCGCGAAGCCGAGACGGCGATGCGCGAGCTGCTGACTCGCCACGTGCCCGAGCATGGCGTGTTCGGTGAGGAGCATGGCGCGGTCCGCACCGATGCGGACTATGTCTGGGTGCTCGATCCCATCGACGGCACCAAGGCCTTCATCACCGGACTACCGTTGTTCGGCACGCTGATCGGCCTGTTCCACAAGGGCAAGCCGGTGCTCGGCATCATCGACCAGCCGATCCTGCAGGAACGCTGGCTGGGCGTCGAAGGCCAACGCTCCACCCTGAACGGCAACCCGATCTCGGTGCGCGCCTGCGCGAGCCTCGCCAACGCCTACATGTATTCGACCGCGCCGGGAATGTTTGCCGGCGGCTACGCCAGGCCGCACCAGGCACTCACCGAAAAGGTGAAGCTCTTCCGCTGGGGCGGCGACTGCTACGCCTACGGCCTGCTGGCGGCGGGCCATGTCGACCTGGTCGTCGAGGCCGACCTCAAGCTCTACGACTACGCCGCGCTCATCCCGGTCATCTCGGGCGCGGGCGGCATGATCACCGACTGGAAGGGCAACGCGCTCGACATGCACTCGGAAGGCTCGGTCGTCGCCGCCGGCGATCCCGTCCTTCACCGCGCCGCGCTTGAAATCCTCTCCGCGTAGGTCGCGCGGTCGACCTCGTACCAGACGAGGCCGGTGAAGCCCTTGTAGTCGACGCGCTTGCGGTAGGTGAGACCGATCCGCTCCATGACCGACCGCGACGCGCGGTTTTCCTCCATCGTGATCGCAAAGATCCGGTCGAGTTCCAGCGTCTCGAAGCCGTAGGAGAGGGCCGCGTGCGCCGCTTCCGTCGCGTAGCCCTTGCCCCAGGCATCGGGATGCAGCGACCACAGCACTTCGACCCCGTCGAACTGTTCGATGAAATTCAGCCCGGCATGGCCGATCAGCCGGCCTTCGCGGAACACGCCCCACGGCGCGTAGCGGCGTTCCTGCCAGGAAACGGCGAAGCGCTCGATCGTGGCGTGGGCCGCCGTCGCGAAATCGCCTTCCTGAACCTTGCCCGGTGCCGGCGGCAACCACTTCGCCACCTCGGGATGAAAGCGCATGGCGGAGTAGTCTTCGGCATCGGCGGGCAGCAGGGGTCTGAGCGATAGCCGCTCGGTCGTCACGATCGTCATGGCAGCCCACTTTACACAACTTTACCGGCGCGAGATGGGCGCGAAACGGGGACCCTCCATCTTGGCTTCACGGGGACAGCACCCGAACCAGATGGAGACAGACATGACGAACCTCAGCATCAAGACGGTAATGGCCGCCCTCCTCGCGGGCAGCCTCGCGGCGACAGCCGGCATGCCGGCTTTCGCGAAGGCGGACGGCGGGTCCTTCGATCCGGCCAGGTTCCAGGAGCGCATCGAGAAGCGCGTGGACAAGGCGCTGAACGGCACCGATGCGACGCAGGACCAGAAGAAGCAGGTCGTCGGCATCCTGCAGGCCGCCTTCACCGACCTGAAGCCGATGCACGCCCTGCGCGCCGAAAACCGCGCGGCGATGCGCGCGGCGCTCGAAGCCCCGACCATCGATCCGGCGAAGATCGAACAGATCCGCGCCGCCCAGATGAAGATCGCGGACGACAGCTCCAGGCGCTTCACCAAGGCGCTGACCGATGCCGGCAACGTGCTGAACGCCAACCAGCGCCAGGCCTTCTTCAAGACCTGGGGCGACAAGACCTGGGGCGAGCACAAGCACGGCCCCAAGAAGGGCTAAGCGGCAAGGGCTGACGGAAGATGACATCGGGACCGCGCCGGTCCGATACTGAGCCAATGGCCGAGCGCATCCTGATGATCGACGACGACGACCGCCTCGCCGGGATGGTTTCGGACTATCTCGGCGGGGCGGGCTTTCGCGTGACCGTCGCCAGCACCGGCCGCGACGGCGAGGCCCAGCTCAAGCGCGAGACCTTCGACGCGGTCATTCTCGACCTCATGCTGCCCGATGCCGATGGTCTCGACCTCTGCCGCCGCCTGCGCGCCACCAGCGACGTGCCGATCCTGATGCTGACCGCGCGCGGCGAGCCGATGGACAGGGTGGTCGGCCTCGAACTCGGCGCCGACGACTATCTCGCCAAGCCGTTCGAACCGCGCGAACTGCAGGCACGCCTGCGGGCCATCCTGCGTCGCAAGGGGTCAACGGCGCCGAAGACCGACGTGCTGCGCTTCGGTCGTCTCGAAATCGACAAGGGCGCCCGCGTGGTGCGCGTCGACGGCGAGGAGCGCGCCATCACCTCCTACCAGTTCGCGCTGCTGCTGGCGCTGGCCGAGCGCGCCGGCCGCGTCCTCTCGCGCGATGCGCTGATGGATGTACTGAAGGGCGAGAAGCTCGAAGCCTTCGACCGCTCCGTCGACGTCCATGTCAGCCGCATCCGTGCCGCCATCGAGGACGATCCCAAGAAGCCGCGCCGCATCCTCACCCTGCGCGGCACCGGCTACGTCTTCGCCAAGGACCAGGACCGGTGAGCGTTTACGGCTATAGCTCCGTCGTCTTGAGCGGAGCCGACCGAAGGGCGGCGAAGTCGAAAGACCTCTTTTCCTGCGCGCGAATCGTTGAAGTAAAAAGAGGTCCTTCGACTGCGCTTCGCTCCGCTCAGGACGACGGAGTTATTGGCGGCCATAACCGCCAAGTCTCTCGCCTCATTGGGCGAAGAGCGTAGCGATGCAGCGCCTCTACCTGCAATTCTACGTCACCATCCTCGTCGTGCTGGCAGTGTTCGTCGGCGCGGCGGTGCTGCTGTGGCGGGTGGCCGACGACGACAATCGCACGCCGCAGTATCTCGACGTCGCCGCCGAACTGACCGGCGCGCTGCTGCCGGACGCGACGGCGCCTCGTCCCGAACAGCAGCGCGCGATCGAAGGGCTTCAGCGCAAGCTGCGCTTCGACATCGCGCTCTACGAACCCGGCGGCGACATGATCGCCATGGCCGGCAAGCCGCCGCCGCGCTTCGATCCCAATCGCGCGCGCACCGGCTGGCGGCGCGGCCCGGGCGGGCCGAACTTCGTCCTGAAACTGCCGGACGGCCGCTGGCTCGTGGCGCGCCAGGTCCGCGAGCGGCCCAACCCGATCTTCTGGATCGCCGCGGCGCTGGGCCTGGTCGCCGTCGCCGTCGCGATCGCCTCCTTCCCGGTGGTGCGCGGCCTCGGCCGGCGGCTGGAGCGGCTCAAGGCCGGCGTCGACCGGCTGGGCGGCGGTGATCTCAGCGCCCGTGTGAAGGTCGAGGGCCGCGACGAGCTGGCAGCCCTTGCCGCCAGCTTCAACCGCTCGGCCGAGCGCATCGAGGGGCTGGTGGCGGCCCACCGGCTGCTGCTGGCCAACGCCAGCCATGAGTTGCGCACGCCGCTCACCCGCATCGCCGTGGCGGCTTCGCTGCTGGGCGATGCTGCCGATCCCAGGACCCGCGAGTCGCTGAAGCGCGACGTGGCGGAACTCGACCAGCTCATCGAGCAGATCCTGCTGGCGAGCCGGCTCGAAGCCCTGCCGACGCTGGAGCGGCACGAGCCGGTCGACCTGCTGGCGGTCGCCGCCGAGGAGGCCTCGCACTACGACGTCGAGGTGAGCGGCGAACCGGTGACCGTCTCCGGCGACCGCACCCTGCTGCGCCGCCTGGTGCGAAATCTCGTCGAGAACGCGCAGCGCTATGGCGGCGCCGCGGAAGGAGAGGATTCGATCGCCGTTTCGGTCACGCGCGAAGGCAACCGTGCCGTGCTCGACGTCACCGACCGCGGCCCCGGCGTGCCCGAGGCCGAACGGCAGCGCATCTTCGAGCCCTTCTATCGCCTGGCCGGCGGCGCCGAATCAGGCCGCGGCAGCGGTCTGGGCCTCGCCCTCGTCCTCGACATCGCGCGACGCCACGGCGGCGACGCCGTTTGCCTTGCGGCAGAAGGCGGCGGCAGCCGCTTCCGGGTCGACCTGCCGGCCGCGTAAACTCCTCCGGCAAACGGAGGAAACAGCCCCATGGATTTCAACATTCCCGCAGACATCGCGGCCTATCTGGTCGTGCTCGACGAGTTCATCGAGCGCGAGATCAGGCCGCTGGAGCGCGAGAACGACAATATCCGCTTCTTCGACCATCGCCGCGAGCATGCGCGCACCGACTGGGACAATGACGGCCAGCCGCGGCACGAGTGGGAGGAGCTGCTGGCCGAGATGAAGCGGCGCGCCGACAAGGCCGGGCACCTGCGTTTCGGACTCCCGAAGGCGCTGGGCGGCAAGGACGGCTCCAACCTCGCCATGGCGCTGATCCGCGAGCATCTCGCGCACAAGGGGCTGGGGCTGCACAACGACCTGCAGAACGAGAGCTCGATCGTCGGCAACTTTCCGGTCGCCCTGCTGCTGCATCGCTTCGGCACGCAGGAGCAGAAGGACCGCTACATCGAGGGCATGTTCCGCGGCACAGAGCGCATCGGCTTCGGCCTGACCGAGCCGCTGCACGGCTCCGACGCCACCTTCATGGAAACCACCGCGACGAAGCAGGGCTCCGACTGGGTGATCAACGGCATGAAGCGGTTCAACACCGGCATGCACACCGCCACCGTCGACCTCGTCTTTGCCCGTACCTCGGGCAAGGTCGGTGACGCGCGCGGCATCTCGGCGTTCCTGGTGCCGGTGAAGACGCCCGGCTTCAAGATCGAATACATGTGGTGGACGTTCAACATGCCGTCCGACCATGCCGAGGTGTCGCTCAGTAACGTCACCGTGCCGGGCTCCACCATGCTGGGCGAGGAAGGCCGCGGCCTCGATGTGGCGCAGACCTTCGTCCACGAGAATCGCATCCGCCAGGCCGCCTCGAGCCTCGGCGCCGCGCAATACTGCATCGACATGTCGGTAGCCTATGCCAGGAACCGCAAGGTGTTCGGCAAGGCGCTGGCGACCAACCAGGCGATCCAGTTCCCGCTGGCCGAGCTGCACACCGAGGCCGAGATGACGCGCGGCCTGGTCCGTAAGACCGCCTGGCATCTCGACCGCGAACACCACATGAACGTGAGCGAGTGGGTGGCGATGTCGAACTACCGCGCCAACCGCCTGGTCTGCGACGCCGCCGACCGCGCCATGCAGGTCCATGGCGGCATCGGCTATTCGCGCCACACGCCGTTCGAGCACATCTACCGCCACCACAGGCGTTACCGCATCACCGAGGGCTCGGAGGAAATCCAGATCCGCCGCGTCGCCGGCACGCTGTTCGGCTTCTGGGGCGCGCAGAGGGCATCGACGGCGGCGAAGTCGTAAACTCTGAATATCTGCCTCATTCCTCCTCTCCGCCGCGCAGCGGGGGAGAGGAAGGGGCCCATTGCGAAGCAATGGGAAGGTGAGGTGGTGTTCAATGCGAAAGAGATGTGCGTGTTGAGAAGACGAAGACCCACCTCACCTCCCCCGCGCTTTGCGCGGGTCCCCTTCCTCTCCCCCCGCTGCGCGGGCGGAGAGGACGTTTGAGCTGAAGGGTGAGCACAGAGACACCCCCTCGCCGCTATACCGGCGACCTCATCATGTTCGGCACGGCGATGCTGATGGGATCGAGCTATCCCTTCGCCAAGGACGTGCTGCAGGTCATGAGCCCGCTGCTCTACAGCGCCTCGCGCTACCTGATCGCCAGCCTCTTCCTGTTCGCCGCCATGATGCTGATGCGCCGGCCGCT
Organism: Rhodospirillales bacterium; assembly: GCA_013205335.1. Lineage (GTDB taxonomy): Bacteria > Pseudomonadota > Alphaproteobacteria > Reyranellales > Reyranellaceae > Reyranella. The sequence goes on along the minus strand of JABMNB010000007.1, from coordinate 14,359 downwards.
CGGGCTGGCGCGGCGCGACTGGCTGCCGCTGTTCGTCTTGTCGCTGGTCGGCGTCACTTTGTTCCAGGCGTGCTGGGGCCTCGCCATGGCACGCAGCGCGCCGAGCGTCGGCTCCATCGTGATGACGACCACCACCGCCTTCTCCGCGATCCTCGCCTGGTTCGCGGGGCGTCGGCTGCCGGCGCTGGGCTGGGCCGGCATCGTGCTGGCGTTCGCCGGCGTGATTCTGGTGGTGAACAACAGCCTGAGCGCCATCACCCTGTCGTTCGGCAGTCTCGACGGCACCCTGCTCTGGATACTCGCGGCCTTCGCCTGGGCCCTCTATGTCGAGCGGTGCGCACCTTACAACGTGAGGCTGGGAGCGCTCCGGGTCATGGCCTGGACGACCCTGTTGGGCTCGATGGTTCTGATGCCGATCTCGCTGGCCTTCGACTCGGTCGCCGAGTTCGCGCGGCTCGACGACCGGCTGCTGGGCTTCTGGCTCTACACCGCCATCTTTCCCGTGGGCGTCGCCTTCCTCGGCCTGACCGCCGGCCTCGAACGGCTGGGGGTGTCCCGGGTCATGGTCTACATGTACCTGATCCCGGTGGCCGGGGTGGGCCTGTCGGCCGCTTTCTTCGGCGATCCACTGACGGCGGCGCGCGTCCTGGGCGGGCTGATCGTGCTGGCCGGCGTCATTCTGACGCGTGTGGCGCTCGACCGTACCGTCCGCGTTCCTGTATGAACCTCCCCATGGCCACGACACCGACCCTCCTGACGACACCCGGCAGCGGCGGACGACGCGCGTCCGTCGACCGCGCGACCAAGGAAACCCGCATCTCCGCCGCCATCAACCTCGACGGCACCGGGGTCTATGACATCAAGACCGGCATCGGCTTCCTCGACCACATGCTCGAGCAGCTCTCGCGCCACAGCCTGATCGACATCACGCTGCGCGCCGAGGGCGACCTGCACATCGACTATCATCACACGACCGAGGATGCCGGCCTCGTGCTGGGCGAGTGCCTGTCCAAGGCGCTGGGCGACCGCAAGGGCATCCGTCGCTACGGCAGCGCCACCATCCCGATGGACGAGACGCTGACCGAGGTGGCGCTCGATGCGTCGAACCGGCCGTACCTGATCTGGAAGGTCGAGTTCTCCAGGCCCAAGCTCGGCACCATGGACACCGAGCTGTTCAAGGAGTGGTTCCAGGCCTTCGCACAGCTCGGCGGCCTGACGCTGCATGTGTGGAACCACTATGGCGACAACAACCACCACATCGTCGAAAGCTGCTTCAAGGGCATCGCCCGGGCGCTGCGCGTCGCGGTCGAGATCGACCCGCGTCAGACGACGGCCGTACCCAGCACCAAGGGCGTGCTCTAGGCTCGAACATGACCGTCGCCCCATGACTGTTGCCATCGTCGATTACGGATCGGGTAACCTGCGCTCCGCCGCCAAGGCCTTCGAGCGGGCCGCGCGCGAGGCAGGCACCAACGAGCGCGTGCTGGTGACCTCGTCGCCGGCCGAGGTCGCCGCCGCCGACCGCATCGTGCTGCCGGGCGTCGGCGCTTTCGCCGACTGCCGTGCCGGTCTCTACGCCGTGTCGGGCATGGTCGACACGTTACAACGCGAGGTCATCGAGCGCGGCAAGCCGTTCCTCGGCATCTGCGTCGGCATGCAGCTGATGGCCACGCGCGGCGTCGAGTACGGCATCCATGCCGGGCTCGACTGGATCGCGGGCGACGTCGTGCGCATCCAGCCCGGCAAGGATCATCTCAAGATCCCGCACATGGGCTGGAACGAACTGACGTACCTCAAGCCGCACGCCCTGCTCGAGGGCATCGCGCCGCACGCCCATGCCTACTTCGTGCATTCCTACCAGCTCGCGGCCAGCAAGCCCGAGACGGTGCTGGCCCTGACCGACTATGGCGGACCGGTCACAGCGATCGTCGGCCGCGACAATCTCGCGGGCACGCAGTTCCATCCCGAGAAGAGCCAGGCGACCGGTTTGCGGCTGATCGCCAATTTCCTGCGCTGGAAGCCCTGAGCCCCCGACCGCGAGCGATCGAACCATGTCCCTCGGCCCCTTCGACTCGTTGTTCAGTTCCCTCAACGGACTCGCCAACGGCAACCTCCACCTCGCCGGCCTCTTCGTCCTGCTGCTTCTGCTGTTGGCGCTCGAAGTCGGCGTCCAACTCGGCAAGTTCACCGCCCGCCGGCACACTCCCACGGACGGCGAGAAATCATCGGTCAACTTCGCGACGGCGGGCATCATGGGCCTGCTGGCCTTCCTGCTGGGCGTCTCGCTTTCCATGGCGTCGGATCGCTACGAGCAGCGCCGGGACTCGGTCCTGGCCGAAGCCAATGCCATAGGGACGGCCTGGCTGCGTGCGACGGTGGCGACCGGCGCTGAGGGCGAGGCGATGCAGCGCCTGCTGCGCGACTATACCGAGACGCGCATCGCCGTGGTCCGGGGCAGTTCCAATCCGGCGGAAGTCGACCGACTCAACCAGCGGACCAACAGCATCCAGAACGAACTCTGGCAGATGGCGCGCACCGTCGCCGAGCGCTCGCCGACGCCGATCTCGGGGCTGCTGCTTTCCTCGCTCAACGACATGATCGACCTGTCGCTCACCAACCGGCGCAACTTCACCAGCCGTGTGCCGGCCTATGTCCTGCGGCTCCTGCTGACCGTCTCCATCTTTGCCGTGGGGGCCGTGGGTTACGGGTTCGGCCTGGTCGACAGCCGCCAGCCGGGGCTCTCCGTGCTGCTGCTCGGTGTCTGGACGCTGGCCATCGTGCTGATCATCGACATCGACCGGCCGCAGAGCGGCCAGGTCCGCATAGACCCCGCCCCGCTCGTCTGGACGCTCCAGGGATTCGGTCCGGCGAAGTAGCGCCGCGGCGCTACAGCCAGCTCATCTCCTGGCGCTGCCTGGTCTCGAAAGCCCTGATGTCCTCGTCGTAGCTCAAGGTCAGGCTCACCTCGTCGGCGCCCCTCAGCAGGCAGTCCTTGCGGAAGGAATCGATCTCGAACCGGTCCGACTTGCCGTCCGGCCCGACCACGGTCTGGCTCGCCAGATCGATCCTGATCCGGGCGCCCGGTGCGGCATGCAGCATTCCTCGAAGCTCCGCCGCCCGCGCCGCATCGAGGCGAATCGGCAGGGCGCCGTTCTGGAAGCAGTTGTTGAAGAAGATGTCGCCGAAGCTCGGCGCGATGAAGGCGCGCAGCCCGTTGTCGACCATCACGGTGACGGCATTCTCGCGCGAGGAGCCGCAGGCGAAGTTGCGCTCGGCCACCACGATCTTCGCGCCGGCGAAGGCCGGCATGTTGGTGACGAAGTCCGGCCGCGGCGCGCGGTCGGGCGTGTAGCGCAGATCGTGGAACAACGCGCTGACCTGCATGTCACGCGGCTTGCCGAGAAAGCGCGCCGGGATGATCTGGTCGGTGTCGAGGTTCGGCTGGTCGATCGGGATCGCGATTGCGTCGAGCGTGGTGAAAGCTTCCATGACGGTGCCCCTTAGGCCAGCTTGCGGACGTCGGCGAAGTGGCCGGCCACGGCGGCCGCCACCGCCATTGCCGGGCTGAGCAGGTGCGTGCGCACGCCCGGCCCCTGGCGGCCGATGAAGTTGCGGTTCGAGGTCGAGGCGATGCGCTCCTGCGGCTTGCCGGTGTCGCCGTTCATGCCGACGCACATCGAGCAGCCCGGTTCACGCCATTCGAAGCCGGCGGCCAGGAAAATCTTGTCCAGCCCTTCGGCCTCGGCCTGCTTCTTCACCAGGCCGGACCCTGCGACCACCCAGGACGGGATCACGACCTTGCGGCCCCTGGCGACCTGGGCCGCGGCGCGGAGATCCTCGATCCGGCTGTTGGTGCAGGAGCCGATGAACACGCGGTCGACGGGCACCTGTTCGAGCAGCGTGCCCGGCACGAGACCCATATAGTCGAGCGCGCGCTTCATGCTGTCCTTCTTGGCGGCGTCCGGCGCCGTCGACGGTTCGGGGATCCGGCCGGTGATCGACAGTGCATCCTCGGGGCTGGTGCCCCAGGTGACCATCGGCGTGATCGACGCCGCATCGAGGCTGACGTCGCGGTCGAAGATGGCGCCCTCGTCGCTCGGCACGGTGCGCCAGAACGCGACAGCCTTGTCCCATTCTGCCGCCTTCGGCGAGAAGGGCCGGCCCTCGAGATAGGCAATGGTCGTGTCGTCGGGCGCCACCATGCCGGCCTTGCCGCCGGCCTCGATGGACATGTTGCAGACGGTGAGACGGCCCTCGATCGAGAGGCCGCGGATCGCGCTGCCGGCATACTCGATGACATGGCCGACCGCCCCGGCGGTGCCGATCCTGGCGATGATGGCCAGGATCACGTCCTTGCCCGTGATGCCCGCGCCCAGCGTGCCGTCGACGCTGACCCGCATCGCCTTGGGCTTGCGCTGCCACAGGCATTGCGTTGCCATGACATGCGCCACTTCCGACGAGCCGATGCCGAAGGCGAGCGCGCCCAGGGCGCCGTGGGTCGAGGTGTGCGAGTCGCCGCAGACCAGGGTCAGGCCGGGCTGGGTGACACCCTGCTCCGGCCCCACGACATGGGCGATGCCCTGACGTTCGTCACCGAGATCGAACAGGGTGACGCCGCTCTCGGCGGTGTTGGTGCGAATCTGCTCGACCAGGCTGCGATGATGCGGGTCGGCGATATCCGCTACCGACCGGCTGTCGCTGCGCACATAGTGATCTGGAGTGGCAAAGCCGCGATCGGGCCGGCGCAGTTTCATGTTGCGCTCGCGCAGCTTGGCAAAGCCTGCGGCCGAGCCGTCATGCATCAGATGGCGGTCGATGTAGAGAAGCGTATAGCCGTCGTCGCGATCGACGACGACGTGACGCTGCCAGATCTTCTCGAACATCGTGCGTGCGGCGGCCATGCACTTCCTCCTGAAAATTCATGCTCCTCTCCCCGCCCGGGGAGAGGAATAGGAGCCGCGGCTATTCCGCGGCGGCTTTGACCTGGTCGCGGAAGGCGGTGCGGCGTTCGTCCCATTCGGCGGCACCGAAGCGCGCGAAGGTCTTGCCCGGCGAACCGCTCACCGGCGGGAACTTGCCGTTCTTGAGATCGGCCAGCAACCGGTCGCAGGTCTGGATGATACCTCCCAGCAGCAGGCCCGGAACGATGGCGATGGCGTAGCCCATGCGCTCCGCGACATCGAGGTCGATTTCCGGCGTCTTGCCGCCACGCACGACGTTCAGGAGGCAGGGACCCTTGACGCGCTTCGGTACGGCCTCGATCTCGGCCATGGTCTGCGGCGCCTCGACGAAGGCCACGTCGGCGCCGTTGGCGAGGGCCGCGTTGGCACGTTCGATTGCCTCGTCAAGGCCTGCGACAGCCCGCGAATCGGTGCGGGCGATGATGCAGAAATCCTTCGACTTGCGGGCCGCCGATGCAGCGCGAATCTTGGCGATGAAGTCCTCGCGGCTGACCAGCTCCTTGTTGTCGAGATGGCCGCACTTCTTCGGAAACACCTGATCCTCGATGTGGATCGCCGCGACACCGACCCGTTCGAATTCCTGCACCGTGCGGAACACGTTCAGCTCGTTGCCGAAGCCGGTGTCGCTGTCGCTGATCAGCGGGATATCGATCGAGTTAACGATGCGACCGGCATTGCCGACCATCTCGCTCATGGTGATCAGCCCGTAGTCGGGATAGCCCAGCGTCGCGGAGGTCCCGGCGCCGGTCATGTAGACGGCGGAAAAGCCTGCGTGGGCGATGGCCCGACCGGTGATGCAATCGACGGCGCCGGGCGCCACGATCATCTTTTTCGAAGCCAGGAGCGTCTGGAAATTGGCAGCGTTGGACATGGTTTCCTCCTTCAGCGTTTGTTTCTGGGGACCGGCGACGGGCCGGCAGGCGACTTGAACTGTTCGGGATGCACGTTGAAGCGCAGCTTCAGATGCTCGGGTACAGCCAGCATCTCGACGTACTCGACCGCCCGCCCCTTCCGGTCGACCATCAGGCTTCGCAAGTCGATCAGGGCCGCGCCGACCTTGACGCCGAGGCGGGAGGCGACCAGCGGTTCGGCCAGCACCGCAGAGACGAGCTGCTCGGCGCCGCAGATGTGGGCGCCCGCCCGGGCGAGCAGCTGGAACATCGGGATACGGTTGAGGTCGGCCCGGGTGAAGGTCTGGCCCAGCACCGCGGGAATGTAGCTCGTGAGGTGCATCACCGGCGTGCCGTCCTGCGACCGCACGCGCACGGCGCGTTGCACCGGCTTTTCGTCGGCATCCCACAGGCGGTCGCGGGCGAAGCCGCGGGCCGCCACGTAGCCGAACTCGACGACCCTGGCTACGGTCTCCGCACCATAGGCCACGATGTTCTCGATCACCGAAGTCATCGGCATGCGCATCGGTTGGCCGATCTGCGGCCGCACGATCGTGCGCCGGCCGGCGCCGCGCTCGATCAATCCGGCTTCGTGCAGGCTGGTCATCGCACGACGTACCGTGATGCGCGAGACGCTGAACATGCGGGTGAGCTGTTCCTCGGTCGGCAACGGCTCGCCCTCGGCGTAGCGACCCGTCGAAATGCCGTCGGCCAGCACCAGGTAGATCTGGTGATGCAGCGGCGAGCCCATCTCGCGGGCAACGGCGATCCTGTTCATGGCTTTCCGGAGACCTCCGGCGCCGCCCCGCGATGCAGGTGCTTGTCGATCGCGAGCAGCGCCGCATTGGCGGCGATGGCGAAAATCGAAATCAGCACCGCGATCGACAGGATCGTCTTGACGTCATGGAGGTCGATCGCCGTCATCAGCAGGAAGCCCAATCCGCGCTGCGAGGCAAAGAGCTCACCCAGCATCGTGCCGAGCAGGGTGAGCGAGAAGCCGATGCGCAGGCCGGAGAAGATCTCGGGCAGGGTGGCCGGAACCAGCACGTACCAGCCGGTCTGTGCCGGGGTGAGCCGCATGGCGCGGCCCGCCCGCAGGTAGGTGCGGTTGACGTTGCGCACCGCGTTCATGGTGAACAGCACCACCGGGATGATCCCGTGCAGCGCGCCGAAGGCCACCTTGGCCGGCATGCCAAGGCCAAACAGCAGCAGGATCACCGGATAGAGCGTGATCTTCGGCACCGAGTAGAGGGCCACGAGGATGGGCTCGGCCACCTCGCCAGTCAGCTTGTGCCCGCCCAGCACGACGCCGATCAGCACGCCGCCGCCGCAGGCGATGGCCAGCGCCTGGAGGAAGGCGAGGCTCGTCTCGCGCAGGTGAGGCAGAAAACGCGCCTGCCCGATCATCTCCCAGAGATGGGCAAGAGTCGGGGCCGGGGCCGTCACGGCCGAATCGCCGGCGATCTCGTGCAGGACCTGCCACAACGCGACCAGGGAGATCGCGACGAGGATGGGATCGCGCCAGGCCCGCAGGGTCAGCATGCCGCCGCTCATGCGCCGCGCCGACGCAGCATGCGCCGCTCCCAGGCGAAGACCGCCATGTTGAACAGGGTGACGATCCCCAGCACGAACAGGATGAGGGCATACATGCGCGGATTGTCGAAATTGTCGTAGGCGAAGGCGATCTCGTGGCCGATGCCGCTGGTCGACAGGATGAACTCGCCGGCGATCACGCCGATGAAGGAGTAGGCGACGGCGAGCTTGAGGCCGGACAGGATGTGCGGCGCCGCTGCCGGCAGACGGACCCGCCAGATCTCCTCGATCAGCGACAGGCGATGGATGCGTGCCGTCTTGAGCAGCACGCGGGGCACACGGTCGAGGCCCGCCATCGTGGCCAGGATCATGGCGACCATGGCGAACAGAGTCGCCAGCACGATCAGCGGCACCGGACCCAGGCCGAAGATGACGATCAACAGGGGATAGAAGGCAAAGTGCGGGATGGCGTAGTAGGCCGCGAGGAACGGGCTGAACGCCCGGCGCAGGAACGGCACCCAGTTGAGGACGAAGCCGATCACGAAACCGCCGACGATGGCGATGCTCATGGCGATCGCCACGGCCGACAGCGTGTGCCGCAGGTGCATGCCGATCTCGTCCGACTGCAGCGTCTTGATGAGCGTCGTCACCATCTTCGACGGGGCGGTCACCATGGTCGGTGCGATTGCGCCGGTCCGGCAGGCCAGCTCGAGGGCGCCAACGGCCCCGACCAGCAGGAGGGTGCGGATCCAGCCCGCCTTGCTCATCGCGCCGCCGTCCCCTGTCCCAGGGCGCGCAGCGATTCACCGCGCAGATAGGACCAGAGGCGCGAGGTCACCGCACCGAAATCGGCACGCTCGGCGAGGCGCGAATCGCGGTCGCGCGGCCAGCCGGTCTCGACGATGTCGAGGAAGCGGCCGGGCCGCGCCGACATCACGCCGATGCGGTCGGAGAGCAGGTTGGCCTCGTCGAGTGCATGCGTGATCAGCAGCACGGTGGCCGAGGTCTCGCGCCACAGGCGCAGCAGCTCGTCGCCCATCAGCAGGCGGGTCTGCTGGTCGAGCGCCCCGAACGGCTCGTCGAGCAGGATCAGCCGCGGCTGCATCACCAGCGTGCGCGCGATACAGACGCGCTGGCGCATGCCGCCGGAGAGCTGGCTGGGATAGGCGCGGCTGAAATCGCGCAGTCCCATGAAGGCGACCGCAAAGTCGACGCGCCGTTTGCTCTCCGCCGCATCGACGCCGGCCCGCCGCAGGCCGAAAGCGACGTTGTCCTCGACGGTGAGCCAGGGAAAGCTCGCATCCTCCTGGAACACGACGCCGACGCCGTCGGGCACCTCGCCGTGCACCGGCTTGCCCTCGAACTCGACCGTGCCGGCCGATGGCACGGCAAGGCCCGCCAGCACGTCGAGCAGGGTCGACTTGCCGCAACCGGACGGCCCGACGACGCTGAAGAACTCGCCGGCCCGAAGATCGAACGAGATCGGGCCCAGCGCATGGACCTCGGCATGGCCGGCGCGCGGCGGGTAGACGCGTGTCACGCCCTCGAGTCGCGCATGGATCTTGTAGGCGGCCTCGTCCCCGACGGCCGCCAGGCGCGGTGCTCCCGCGATCATTGAGTCTTCGCCGTGGCGGGCGCGAACTGCGGGTTGATGGCCGCCTTCCAGTCGACGGGAAGCTGCAGCGCGCCGACCGCCCCCAGCGCATCGGCCATCGACTGCATCAGCGGCATCTCGAGTTCGCCGCGACCCCACCAGGTCGGGTTCATCTTCTTGATGTTGTCGATGGCATTGGTCACGACGTCGAGCGGCAGGTTGTAGGTCTTGGCGACGATCTGCGCGGCTTCCTTGGGATTGGCATGGAGGAATTCGACGCCCTTGCGCCGCGCCTCGATCACCGCCTTCAGCTTCGGCCCGTTCTTGGCGATGGTCTCGTCGGTGGCGATGCCCACCGTCTGGGCATAGGCCGGCAGCTTCTCGTCGAGCCAGCCCAGCGTCTTGTACTTCGTCCCGGCCTTCTCCTTCTGGGAGTAGATGGGCTCGGGAATGATGGCGACGTCGACCTTGTTGTGCTCGAGCGCCGTCAGGCCCGCGCCGAAATCGCCGATGGCGATCATCTTCACGTCGGCCGCGTTGATGTCCCAGGACTTCAGGGCAGAGAGCGTGATCGCCTCGCTGACCGACTTCGGGCGCGAATAGACGAAACGCTTGCCCTTGAGGTCGGCAGGCTTGTCGATCGCCTCGCCAACGCGCGTCACCCAGAACGAGCTGCGACCGCTGGTGCCGCCGCTGATGATCTTGATGTTGAAGCCTTCCTTGATGGCTGCCAGTGCCGCCGGCAGCGCCACTTCGGCGAACAGCGTCTCGCCTGCCATCATGTTGCGGACGCTGGTGCCGCCGCCTTTCGAGGTCAGGATGCCGGTGACGTCGACGCCGGCTTCCTTGAAGTAGCCCTTCTCCATCGCAATGGCGTAGGGCACGCCATAGAGCAGCGAGCCGTAGTGGGTGACGACGATTTCCTCGGCGCGCGCCGCCGTCATGGACAGCAGACCGAGCCCTGCGACCGCGACCGCACGGATGGCGGACTTGATAGCCCTCATCATTCCCTCCCGGGGATGTTGTGGTCGACGCTTCCTGACGTCGGCTCTTCTATTGTCATGACATCAGGACATTCGAGCCGGAGCGAGTCAATCCGGCCCGGAGCGGCGCCATTCGCTGCGCAAAAACGCTCCCACTCGGACCTTTGACGGCGGCGGTCAGCCTGGATTGAGAGCCTCGACCGCGCCGTCGCGTCGAGCCGTGGACGGCAGGCCCTGTCGATGGGGATTGCGCCCTGCAGCATCCCACATCAGCCGTGGATCGAAGGCTTCGGCCGCAAAGATGGTGACGATCACCACGGCACAAAAAGCCAGGGCGCCCATGCCGGGATCGATGGTCACGGCGCGACCGAACTGGACGAGCGCACCCAGCAGAGACTCCATGAAGATGTCGACCATCGACCAGCGGCCGATCCAGGCGACGATGAAATAGAGCCGCGTGCGCTGGCGCAGCAGCACGCCAGCCTTCTCCGCGGTCCCCGCCAGCGCGGTCGCCGAAATCATGCCGATCAGGCCGATCAGCTTGAACAACGGCACCAGGACGCTGGCGAAGAAAACCAGCAGCGCCAGCGGGTACATCTTGGACGAGACCAGCTCCTCGACGCCGCCCATGATGGTGCTGGGCTGGCCGGCGCCGAGCTGGATCACCGTCAGCACCGGATAGACATTGGCCGGGATGTAGAGGACGGCGCCCGCGATCACCAGGGCAAGTGTGCGGCTCAGGCTGTCGGGCTTGCGCTCGTGGATTCGCGCTCCGCAGCGTGGGCACCGCCCGTCATGCTCCGCCGGCACGCAGACGAGATTGCATTCCTCGCAGCCGGCAGCGCCGGGCCGGTATTCGACCGGTGCGAGCGGTGGCATCGGCGCATGGGTCTGGCCGCGACGCTCGATTTCTTCCCACACCGCCTGCGGATCGAGCGCGAGCTCGGCCCAGACGATCACCACAGTCAGGACGCCAAGCGCATAGACCGCCGGTCCCAGCTCGATCGTGACCAGGTCGCCCAGCTTGGTGTAGGCCACGAACACGCCCAGCAACAGCACCTCGAGCATTGCCCATGTGCCCATGCGGCGGGAGATCAGGAAGACGCCGCGCAGGTTGGGCGGCACGGTCCGCATCCGCAGGCCGACCAGCACGTAGAGCGTTCCGGCAAACTTGATGAGCGGCGCCAGCGCAGTGGTGAAGGAGACGGCGATGGCCAGAGGCCACAGGCCGTGACGCACCAGCTCGGCAGGTCCGGAGAGCAGCGTCGTCTCGTGCACGATGCCCGCTGTCGAGACCTTCATCAGCATGGACAGCCACAGGATGGCAAACAGCACCAGCGACGTGAAGGTGAGTGCCAGGCAATGGCCGGTCGGATCGGCACGCGTGGCCCGCAGCGGCGTTCCGCAGCGTTCGCAGTCGGAACGCATGTTGGCCGCCATCGCCGGCACGATCTGGAACAGGCCGCAGCCTGGACATTCGCGGAGCTGCGGCGACGTCACCAGGAGACCCGGGTCGCGTCGCACGGCGAAGGCCCGCAGCATCGCGCTACTGCAGCAGCGTCGCGATGCCGTCCGCGAGTTCGCCGACGGCGTCGCTCATGGCGGCGACATGGCCCGTCGTGTCCGCCGTCGGCACGGGCCTGGTGATGGAGAAATTGCGCGCGGCCGAGCGGGTCGGACGGTTGAACTGGATGGCAACCTGCGCCAGCAGGATCACGTTGCCACTCTTGTCCCCATCGAAGCGCTGAATGTCGATGCCTACGGTGGCGTTGGGATCTAGCGTGATCGAGCCCGCCTCGCTGTAGACCTTGCTGTCGGGCAAGCGCTGCGACAGTTCGAGCACGAGCGTGCGGCCCAGCAAGCCGGCCAACGGCTCGCCCCACCACGAGTTCGAGCGAACATCGAGCTTGAAGTCCTCCGTCGAGCGCACGATCTCCTTGCGGTCGAGATACCCCGGCAGGCCGACATCGCGCACCTGGACGATGCGTGGTCCTCTCGTCAGCACCGTGCCGGGGCGTACCGCGAGTGTGAAGAGGACGGGTTCAGGCGAAGAACCACAAGCCTGGAGCGCCGGCGCGGCGAGGACCGGAAGCATGAGGAGGCCGAAACGTCGGCGGCCGAGGCGAGTGTGGGTCATTCCTTACCCGTGGTGGGTCGGCCCTTGATCAGGGCTTCGGGGTGACGTGACAGCAGGTCGGCCAAAGTGCGGATCGAGCGCGCGGCTTCGGTGAGCTGCGGGAGCAGGCGATCGAGGTCTCGAAGGAATTTCGACGAGTCACCGTAGCCTTTGTCGACGGAGCCGATCAGGCGGTTGGCCTTGGTAACGGCGTCCTGGAGCTGCACGGCGATCGCGGGCAGCCGCTTAAGCGCCGGGGTGGCGTCGGTGTCGAGCTTGCGGGCGATGTCCTGCACGTCGATCATCGCCTTTTCCAGCGCCACCAGGGTCGCCTTGATCTGCGGTCCGTTGATGGTCTGGTCGATGCCGGTCGCGGCGCTGACCAGGCTGGAGCCGATCTTGTCGAAGTCGATGCGGTTGATCTTGCTCAAAAGCTCGCTGGCCGACGCGGTGAGGCTGTCGAAGCCGCCGACCTCGGCAGCCGGGATGACGTAGCGGTCGCCTTCCTTGGCCAGATCGGCTGGCTTGTCGTCCGGCACCACCTGCAGCGATATGATCTTCGAGTTGCTGATCAGGCTCGGCGCCTGAAGCGTGGCGCGCAATCCGCGCCGGATCATCTCTTCCGCAACATTCACGGGTTCCATCCCCTGCGCCTTGGCGAGGTTGCTGACGCGCCCGGCCTCGATACGATAATGCACCGGCGCCAGAACGCGGTCGCTCTTGGGATCGTAGACCAGACCGACCTGGGTGATCTCGCCGATCTTCAGGCCATGGAACGTGACGTCGGCGCCCTCGGTGACGCCGGCGACCGAGCCCGGGAAATAGGAGATCAGCTTGATCTGCTGGCCGAAGCCTGCCGACTTGGCCTCCTCGATGTTGGCGTAGAGCTTGAAGCGATGATCGGCCTGGCTGATCGGCGCGGTCGATTCGTGTGACGTATCGAAGGCGATCCCGCCCAGCAGGATGGCGCGCAGAGATTCCATCTGGATGTTGATGCCGTTGGTGCCGAGCGAGACCGACAGGCCGGAGGCGTTCCAGAAATTGCTGTCGTCGCGCACGTAGCGGTCGAACGGCGCGCGCACGAAGACATGGATGGCGACGCGGGAGGCGAGATCGTGGAGATCCCAGCCCATCACCGTGCCGACCTCGATGTCGCGGAAGAAGATGGGGGCGCCGAGGCTGATCGAGCCCAGCCGGGAAGTGTCGAGCCGGAACGTTGTGCCCTTGACCGAGGCCTGGAGGATCGGCGGATCCTCCTGGCCCACGAAGTCGCGCTTCGCGAGGCCCGGACCGGTCGAGGGCCGCATGCCGATATAGGAGCCCGACAGGATGGTCTCGAGGCCGGAGACGGTGCCGGCGAAGAGCTGCGGCTTCACCACCCAGAAGATCGTCTTGTCGGTGAGCAGGGTTTCGGCTTCCTTGACCGTCTCGATCGTCACCAGGACATTGGAAAGATCTGGCGCGATGGTGATGGTCTTCACCGTGCCCATGACGACATTGCGGTACTTCAACTGCGACTGCCCGGCCGTGAGCCCGACAGCCGTATTGAAGGTGACGGTGATGGTAGGCCCGCGCTTGGAGAAGGTGTCCCAGGCCAGCCAGCCGGCAATCATCGCCGTCAGGATGGGCACGATCCAGACCAGCGGTATGCGGCGGCGATGACGGACCGTCGCCAGGCCACCGGGGCTTCCCGCCCCGGGATTTCCCGCAGCGGGCGGCCTCGCGATGGGTCCAGTCGGGGCTTGCTCGCTCATCGTACCTCGTTCGCGACCATTCGAAGGGTTCAGCGCTCGCGGTTGTCGATGTCGCGGGCCAGGACTTCGCGCTTACCTACGTGGTTGGCGGAGCTTACCACGCCCTCCCGCTCCATGCGCTCGACGATGCGGGCCGCCCTGTTATAGCCGATCTGAAGGTAACGCTGGATGAACGACGTGCTGCATTTCCGCTCACGCGCGACCAGGGCGATGGCCTGGTCGTAGAGCTGGTCGCTCTCGCTGTCCTCGCTGTCGCCCGGCAGCCCCGTGCCTTCCTCGGCGTCGGGATCGTCGGTAACCGATTCGATATAGGCTGGCGCGCCCTGGGCCCGCAGGTGCCGGACGACCTCCTCGACCTCGCCGTCGCTCACGAACGGGCCGTGAACGCGGGCGATCTTGCCGCCACCGGCCATGTACAGCATGTCGCCCTGGCCCAGCAGCTGCTCGCCGCCCTGCTCGCCCAGAATGGTGCGGCTGTCGATCTTGGACGTCACCTGAAAGGAGATTCGGGTCGGGAAGTTGGCCTTG
>JABMNB010000412.1 GCA_013205335.1 Rhodospirillales bacterium | reverse complement strand
GGAATGGGCGAGGTGTAGTTTTCTTTGGTAAGTTCGAGTTCCTGATCCTGATCGTCGATGATTTTGAGGAAGAACATCCAGCACAGCTGGCTGATGCGCTGGGCATCGCCATCGACGCCACTGTCCTGGCGCATGATGTCCTGGATGGATTTGACGGCGTTACGCACGGACATTTAGCGAGGCCTCCGCTTACTTCCCGCCTGCGGAAAAATTTGTGTCCGCCCCGAACCTACTACTGATTTCCCAATCATTTCTCCAAAAGGATCTTCTGGCGGATACAGGAGATCGTGTAATAGCGGCTCGAACCCCGGACTCTGCTTCCAGAACGTATCGGGATTGAACCGAAATTTTGCAATGAGCCGCCGCCCGAAATCCATCTCATATGTTCCATAATGCTTCTTCTGCTCGATGGAGCTGATTTCTGGATACTCACCGAGAATGTAGCCTTCCTGAATATGCGGCCTTTCGGCGCTTGAAGGACATACACTGGCTAGTCGAACAACTTGAAGGCCGGCTTCAATGCTAGCAGTAATGGCGCCGGTCAGATTGGGAATACCCAGAACGAACACAAAGGCTTCGCCATCCGCACGGTCCGTGGCAAACGACGAGGCGACGCGCAAGGAATGAGACACGTCAAGCAAAGGCGTTGGGCAAACTTCGTAGTGTTGCAATATCGACCATCGTAAAATGCGCTGGCGCCGCAGCCGATCGGCAACTTCTTTTTCTTGCGGAAAAATATCATCCGCTTTCTCGATCAATCTTTGATCGAACTTATTTAGGTCTTCGAAGCGCGTCTTGGCCAACCCGAAAGACAGATTCGTCTTTCCCTTGAATGGCCGAAACAGACTTGGTCGCAGTAAGGTATCGCCAACCTTGTTTCGGTAATCTTTGGGTTGGCCTCTGAACACAAGTACAAAGTCACGATTCCAGAACTGAAGCTCGGCAACGTACCGCGCAAGCTGCTGATAATTTCTGACAACAATTCCCTGTGTCTTACGCACGCTATCATTAGTGTCCTCAATCGGCTTGCCAGATTGGGTCAACGACCAGAGTTTATTCTGTCCGATGGTTTCCATTATCAAGCTACCCCTTCGTACAGCTCCGTCTGCATCTCCCGCACGGCCTGCTCGAAGCCCTGCCGGTCGCCGAATGCCCGGATCAGCTGCACGGGCGTGCCCAGCGTCGTGAAGGGGGCGATCCGGAGCACGTTGGTATCGCCGAGATTGAGCACCCCTTCGTCGGCATACTTGGCCAGCAGCGCATCCAGCACCGCGCGGGCCTGCGGGCCGTATTTCGCGAACACGTCGCGCTTCTTGACGTTGTCGGCGCGTTCGCGGCGCGTCAGCGGCTTGCGGCCGAAGGCGACGTGACAGATGAGGTCGAACGGGTCGAGGTCCTTGCCGATTTCCTCGGCGACGGGATCGAGCAGTAAGCCTTCGGCCGCGAGTTCGTCGATCACCGCCTGCTTGCGCTCCGCTGACTTCCAGCGCTTGAGGAAGTCGTCGAGGCTGGCGAAGCGCTTCTTGAGGGTGGTCTTCGTGAAGTCGCGCAGCGTCTCGGTGACGAGTTTGCCGTTCTCGTCCAGATACTCGACGCGCTCGGCGACGATGGACGCGGTCACGCCGTCGACATAGACCTTGCGGCTCTCGCCGAAGCCGCCCGGCGATGTCGGCGGAAGCGGAAAGCCGTCGACGATGGTCTCGTCGTCACTTGGCTCCGGCGGAATGGGATCGTCGTCGTCGCCGGACGGTGGCACGTCGTCGGGCGGAACGGGCGAATCGTCAGGCCCCGGCTCGTAGATCTGCACCGGCTCGCCGTCGAAATCGGGGTCGGCGAAATGGTTGGTGGCGCCCCGGAAGTCGATCAGGGTGAAATAGAATTTCGGCTCATCAGGAAATCGAGTGGGTAAATCCAATGGGGAATGCGGCTTGAAAGCCCACCGGGATTGAGTTTTCCGGGTTTCACAAGGCTGCCGAATTGGGCATCATTTTGTGATGACCAATTCAT
>JABMNB010000411.1 GCA_013205335.1 Rhodospirillales bacterium | reverse complement strand
GTCGATGGCGAACTTCGTGGAGGCCTCGATTGTGATCGAGTCTCGCTACGGCGCTGAAGGCATCCGCGACCTGGACCTGTTCCTGGAGCGGGCGGCAATCGAACTGGTGGACGTCACACTGCCGCAGGGGCACGCCGCGCGCCGGGCGTTCGCACGTTACGGCAAAGGCCGCCACGCCGCCGGACTGAACTTCGGTGACTGCTTCGCGTATGCCCTGGCCACCGAACGCGGCGAGCCGCTGCTCTTCAAGGGCGGCGATTTCGACAAGACCGACGTCTTCCGTCGGTGAATTGCGGAGTCCCGATCGCGCTCACCGCCGACAAAGATTCGTGCGGCGCTATACTCCGATCGTGGATACCACAGGGCTGCCCGGGGCAGTGCTGATCGAGCAGGGTTTGCGCGATTTGGCGGTGGGCCAGGAATCGGAGGAGGCGCTGCTGGTGCTGATCGGCGCCGTGCGCCTCCGCTCGCTCGGGTATGACGTGCCTGAGGCGCCACCCGAGTGGTCTGCGCCTCCGCACGACCCCTATCCCGAGCACCGGCTGTACGCGCGGCTTGCGCTGCTGGATTCTGACTCAGCGCATTCACGCTACAACGCCCTGATCCGCACCCTTGTCAGCTTCGAGCGGGCCGGCGCATGCGTCAACTGACCGACTCCGCGCGCCTTCGCGAGTTCATGCGCCTGCTTGGCCGCCGGACCAGGGCGGCTGGTCGCGTCTACCTGGTCGGCGGCGCCTGTGCGGTCTTGCACGACTGGCGGTCCTCAACCATCGACATCGATCTCGACCCTGGACTGGACGCCTTGCTGAGGGAGATCCCGGCAATCAAAGAGGAACTCCAAGTGAACGTCGAACTGGCATCTCCTGCGCATTTCATTCCGGAGTTGCCGGGATGGCGTGACCGCAGTCCGTTGTATCGCTATTCTGCCATCGCTGCCGCGTCGTTTCGCCGCGCCGTTGTGCAGGCAGCGCAGACCTTGGCCCGCTGACCCCGGAGGTTTCATGAGCAGTCGTCGATCCACTCTTACCCGGCGCGAGTTCACGGCGGCAGTCGGGGCCTTGGGCCCGCTGGCGATGACCGCGCGCATCGCGGCGTCACAACCGGGCACTGGCGGACCAATCGGCCCCCTCAGCCCGAGTGTGTTGCCACCCGGCATCCGCTCGCGATATGTGGACAACGTCAACGGCCTGCGCATGCACGTGCTCGAGGCCGGCTACCAAACGCCCGGCCGCCCCGGCATCCTCCTGATTCACGGCTTCCCTGAACTCGCCTACAGCTGGCGCAAGATCATGGGGCCGCTCGCCGCCGCCGGCTACCACGTGTTCGCGCCAGACATGCGCGGCTACGGACGCACCTCGCCGACGCCGGTGAATTACGACGATGACCTGCGGCCTTATGGCACCGTCAACCGGCTCAAGGACATGCTGGCGCTGGTGTCGGCGATGGGCCACCGCTCGCTGCCGGCGGTGTTCGGCCACGACCAGGGCTCGCCCCTCGCCGGCTGGTGCGCCCTCGCGCGTCCAGACATCTTCCGCTCGGTTGTCATGATGAGCGCCCCGTTCGGCGGCGCGCCGACGCTGCCGTTCAACACCGCGAATGTCCCGGCGGTGCCGGTGCCTGCGGGCAACCCCAATGCGATCTACGACGAGCTCGCGAAGCTGTCACCGCCGCGCAAGCACTACCAGCGCTACTACCAGACGCGCGAGGCCAACACGAACATGTGGCCCTCGAAGCAGGGCATGCTGGCGTTCTTCCGCGCCTACTACCACGCGAAGAGTGCGGACTGGCAACAGAACAAGCCGCAGCCGCTCGCGGCTCGCACCGCCGCCGAGTGGGCGAAGCTGCCGCGCTACTACGTGATGGATCTCGACAAGGGGATGGCCGAGCAGGTGGCCGTCGACATGCCGACCGCCGCGGAGATCGCCGCGAACAAGTGGCTGCCCGATGCGGAGCTGGCGGTCTATGCCGAGGAGTACGGCCGCACCGGCTTCCAGGGCGGCCTCAACGGTTATCGCGGCGCGCCCGGTGGCGAGGACCTGCAACTGTTCGCCGGCAGGACCCTGGATGTGCCGTCCAGCTTCATCAGCGGCAAGCAGGACTGGGGCACCTATCAGAACCCCGGATCGCTCGAACGGCTCGAGAAGCAGATCACCACCAAGTACCGCGGCACGCACTTGCTCGATGGCGCTGGACACTGGGTTCAGCAGGAACAATCAGCAGCGCTGTCGGCGTTGTTGCTCGAATTCGTCAAGAAGGAAACCCGATGACGACGATCCGTTCCGCGTTTCGCACGCTCGTCCTGATTGCCCTGGCGGGCCTGGTCGTCTCGGCCCAGCAGCCCGCGGTGGCGCCGCCTGCGGCGGCCACGCCGGCCTCGGTTGGCGTCTCGGCCGAGCGACTCGCCCGGCTGCACGCCGGCATGCAAGGCTTTATCGATCGCAAAGAGGCCGGTGGCATCGTCACGCTGATCGCACGCGACGGCAAGGTCGTGGACGTGCATGCCTCAGGATTTCAGGACGTGGCGGCGAAGACGCCGATGCGCACCGACACGATGTTCCGCATCGCGTCGATGACCAAGCCGGTCACCAGCATCGCGCTCATGATGCTGTACGAAGAGGGGAAGCTGCTGCTCACCGATCCGGTGTCGAAGTTCATCCCGGCGTTCAAGAGCTCGCGCGTGCTCGAGGGCGCGGCCGAAGCGCCGGTGCCGGCGCGCCGCGGCATCAATCTCCGGGACCTGCTGTCGCATCGATCGGGCCTCACCTATGGATTCCTGAATGGCGGACCGGTCGGCGGCGGCTATCGCAAGAACGGCGTCACCGATGGCTTGACCGTCACCTCGATGACACTCGCCGAGGCCATTGACAAGCTGGCGGCCGAGCCGCTGATCAGTCAACCCGGCGCCGCGTGGAACTACAGCCTCTCCACCGACGTCCTGGGCCGCGTCGTGGAAGTCGCGTCGGGCCAGCCGTTCCAGGTGTTCCTGCGCGAGCGCATCTTCAAGCCGTTGCGCATGGTCGATACCGACTTCGCGGTGCCCGACGCCAAGTGGTCACGAATGGCGACGGTGTACTCACCGGACGGTGCCGCCGGCATTCGGCCGATGACCGATCCCGAGTCGTTCGGCAACACGGTGATGTCGCCGATGGCGTCCTACAAGGCAGAGGGGAAGACCTATTACTCTGGCGGCGCCGGCCTGGTGTCGACGGCGCGCGACTACGCGCGCTTTGGGCAGATGCTGCTGAACGGCGGCGTGCTCGATGGGGCGCGGTTGCTCAGTCCCAAGACGGTGGAGCTCATGACGATCAGCCACACGGCCGATCTGCCGGCCTCGGGCCTGATCGGCAACGGCGCTCAGTTCGGCCTCGGCTTTCGCGTCGTCACCGACGTTGGTGCCACGCAGACCCTGGGCTCGAACGGCATCTACGGGTGGAGCGGCATCTACGGCACGGTGTTCTGGGTCGACCCGAAAGAACGGCTCGTGGCGGTCATGCTGGTGCAGCGCTATCCCGGGTCGGCGGTGGCCGGGGCGTTTCAGCCGCTGGTCTACCAGTCACTGGTGAAGTAGATGAGCGGGCAATCAACCAGGCGGCAGATACTCGCCGCGACCGCGGCACTGGCGGCGTCAGCCATGGCTGGCACCAAGCTCAAGGCCCAGCGCGCGACGCCGGCGTCACAGCCGTTTCCCGAGGTCAAGGTGCTGGTCTTCGACACGTTTGGCACCGTCGTCGACTGGCGCGGGCAAATCATTGCCGAGGGCGAGCAGTTGTCGAAGACGAAGGGCCTGAAGATCGACTGGCCCGCCTTTGCTGACGAGTGGCGCGGCGCCTACGGTCCGTCGATGAACAAGGTCCGGTCGGGCGAGCTGCCGTGGACGAAGCTCGACGTGCTGCACCGGATGTCGCTCGACACCCTGCTCGCGAAGCACGGCATCGCGTCGGCGTTGACCGAGACGGAGAAGGCGCAGTTCAACCG
>JABMNB010000410.1 GCA_013205335.1 Rhodospirillales bacterium | reverse complement strand
GGAGGAGCCCGTCGTCACGATGACACGCTCCGGCGCAACGTCGGCGCCATAGGTCTCGCGATAGTACCGGGCGATACGTTCGCGCAGCGCCGGCATCCCCAGCGCCGCGACATAGCCGATCCGTTCCGTGTCGAGGGCGGCATGTGCTGCCGCCAGCGCGCCCCGAGGTGCCGGCGTGCTGGGTTGCCCGACCTCGAGATGGATCACGATGTCGCCCGCCGCTTCCTTCTCGGCGGCGGCGGCCATTACGTCCATGACGATAAACGGGTCGACGCCGCCCGAGCGGCGCGAAATCTTGCCCGACATTTCGCTGCCTATTCGGCGATGGTCGCCAGGCCGGCGCCGGCTGGATCGGCTCCCGTTCGGCAGGCTTCCGGTTTGCCGCGCAGGCCCGACCGACAGGCGATGGCATTCACAAAACCGCCCTGTGCCCCACGGTTCGCCAGAACCGTCGCGAGGTTCCGGTCGTTGTCGATGACCTCACGCGCCACGTAGCCAACCGCCTGGGCCGCCGTCGGTCCACCGCCGCCTGCACCCGCAAAGGTAAACTCGCCGTTGCCGGGATTGGCGATGATCATCGGACTGACGGAACCGGCCTCGGGATTCGGCGAGCCCAACATGATGCCGCTGCCGGGAATGACGACACGCGCGCCGAAGAGCTGCCCCATCGAGACCGCGCAAGCGGCCGCACCGCCTTTGCCGTCGACGGCGGCGAAGCCTGCGAAGCCACCGGAGTCGATCGGCGCGCCGCCGCCCGGCTGCTGGCCGTTCCAGCCCGCCAGGACTGCAGAGCCCGCCGCCGGCGACGGCGCCACGTAGACGCGGCTGCGATAGTGGCCCACCGACATTGGCGCCGACGCGATGGGAACCGAGCCGCGCAGCGTGTCGACGGGCAGACTTCCGCCCGCCTGCGCGACCTGTTCCGAGAACGTTCGCGCAAGTGCACCTTGGAAGAACTCCGCACCGCCGCGCTGGCGGATGCCGCCCAGCACCGCAGCGAGTTCTGGCTGCGTGAGGAGCGTTCCCTCCGAGACGGTGCCGAAGATCCGCCGCGCCTCGGCATCGGCGCCGAGAAGCGCATTGCCAGCCTGAAGATCGCGCGCCAGTGCACGCGACACCTGGAAACCGAAGCGCGCCAGCCGCTCGGCCGGCGATACCGTCTGCTCCCACCGCAACTGGCCGTGGCGGACATGCATGAGGGTGATGGCGCGCACGCCGGTCGGTACGGAGAACGGCGTACCTCTCACCGCGCCCGGCGCCGCGACGGGCGGGAACACGAAGGCTTCGCCCTTCTTCGTCTTGTCATTGTGGACGATGCAGGCACCGGACGCGCCCAGAGATGCCGCCGATGGCAGGGTCACGGCGAGTGCAAAATACATGGCGACCGCCGCATCGGTGGCATTTCCACCGGCCAGCAGAATCTCGCGCCCGACTTCGGCCGCCCGGCCTTCCTCAGCCGTGGTTGCAGCGAAGCTGCTGCCCTTGGTGAGCGACGAGATGCCCTGCTTGCCGGGGGAACGACCGGCGGGATTCGCGGCGCTTTCGGCGCGTTCCTGTGCCCGGTCCGTCTCACTAATGCCACAACCAGCCAGCAAGAGGACTCCAACCAGAGCCGCGTTGCGCAATTGACGCGGCCGCCAACCGTTCCTAGCTTGCCGCAGTCCCGTGCCGACCTTGTTCAAACGCATCACCACCCTCTTATGTCTGACGCTCTTCGCGCTGGCGCCGTTTCGTGCCGCGACGGCTCAGCAAGGTCAACGCCTCAATCTCATTCGTGACGCCGAGATCGAGAGCACGATCCGCACCTTTACAATCCCGATCTGGAAGGCTGCAGGTCTCGACCCCAATGGTGTCGAGATCATGCTCGTCCAGGATGGTTCGCTCAACGCCTTCGTCGCCGGCGGCCAGCGCATCTTCATCAACACCGGCCTCATCATGCGGACCGAACGGCCGAACCAGCTGATCGGGGTCATGGCCCATGAAAGCGGCCATATCGCCGGTGGCCATCTTGCCCGCATGCAGGAGGAGCTGCGCAACCTGTCCACCCTGCAGATCCTGGAGACCATCCTGGCGGGCGGCGCCATGGCGGGCGGAGCAGTGGGCGGCGCTGGTGCCGGCGGCAGCGGCGGCCATGGCGGCGGCACCGGCCGGCCGATGGCGCCGGGATCGCTGATGTCGTTCCTGAAATACACCCAGACCCAGGAGAGCGCGGCCGACCAGGCAGCGATCACCTACCTGCAGCGCACCGGCCAGTCGCCCAAGGGCACGATCGAATTTCTCCGCTACCTGCAGCGCGAGGAGAAGCTCGCGATCAACCGTCGCGACCCCTATCTTACGACCCATCCGCTGACCCCCGAGCGGATTTCCGCCTTCGAGCAGGCCGCAGCCAATTCACCCTATGCCAACACGCCGGATACGGCGCAGTTCCTCATGCTCCATCAGCGCATGGTGGCCAAGCTCTACGGTTTCGTCGCCCCCGATATGGCCCTGCAGCGGTATGGCGAGGCCGACCGGTCTCTGCCGGCGCGCTACGCACGCGCGATTGCACTGTATCGCAAGGGTACACTGGGATCGGCGCTGCTGACGATCGACGGGCTGCTGAAGGAATATCCCAACGATCCGTACTTCCACGAAGTGCGGGCCCAGATGCTTTATGAAAACGGACGCGCTGCGGAGTCCATTCCCTCGTATCGCCGTGCCGTACAGCTCGCACCGGCGGCGGCGATCCTGAAGATCGACCTCGCTCGGGCCCTGCTCGACGTCAACAATCCCGACAACGACCGCGAGGCGATGCGCAACCTCGATCTGGCCATGCAGCAGGAGTCCGGCAGCTTCGAACTCTGGCGCTTGATGGCAGCGGGCTACTCCAAGCTCAATAATCCGGGTATGACGTCGCTCGCCCGGGCCGAGATGGCGGCGATCCGCGGCCAGCGCGCCGAAGCCCAGGCCCATGCCGAGACGGCGTCGCGTCAGCTCACCGCCGGGACACCTGCGTGGCAACGTGCGCAGGACCTGAAGGCCTACATCAACAGCCGGCCCCGCAAGTAGCCGGCCCTGGAGAACAACCGAATGCGTTCCCTTCTAATGGCTGCAATCGCCGGCCTGATCGTTGTCGGTGCCGTCGCCGCGACCCGCACCAGCATGCCTCGGATCGCAACCATGTCCGAGGCTCCGACCGCCAATGCCGATGCCGCCGTGCCGGCCGATCTCGGCAAGAGCATCAGGGCTTACCTGATGGCCAATCCCGAGGTCTTGGTCGAGGCCATGCAGGAACTCGAGCGCAAGCAGGACACGCAGCGCGATGCCGTGGCCGGGAAGGCGATCAGCCAGAACGAGGCTGAGTTGTTCCGCGACTCCGACAGCCCCACCGGCGGCAATCCGTCGGGCGACGTCACCATCGTCGAGTTCAACGACTACCAGTGCCCCTACTGCAAGCGTGCCCATCAGGCGGTGAAGTCGGTCACCGGTGCCGACGGCAGGGTAAGGATCATCTACAAGGACCTGCCGATTCTCGGCGAGCCGTCGCGCATCGCGGCCCTCGCCGCCCTCGCCTCGATGAAGCAGGGCAAGCACCAGGCTCTGCACAATGCGCTGATGGAGTTCAACGGCAAGCTCGATCGCGAGAAGATTCTCCAGACGGCAGCCTCGGTCGGCATCGACGTTGCCCAACTCGAGAAGGACATGGAAGACCCCAGGCTGAAGCAGACGATCGACCGCAACATGGCCCTCGCCGGCGCTCTCGGCGTACGTGGCACGCCGGCCTTCGTCATCGGCAAGCAGTTCGTGCCGGGCGCGGTCGACGCCGAGTCACTGAAAGCGCTGATCGCCGAGGCCCGCAGGAGCTAGCGCGACACCGTCGCGGTCAGGCCCAGGGCATTCACGAGATCGGCACCCGGCTTCAGCAGATAGTCGAGCTTTTCCAGCCCCAGTGCGGGTTTCGGCGCGGCGTCGATGGTCAGCGTGCCGCCCTGTTCGACGAAGCGGGCGATCGTATCGAGCAGCTTCGACATGTCCTGCGTGATCAGCACGCCAGGCGGCTGATAGCGCCGGATCTCGGTCGCCAGTGCCGCGCGCTCGGCTGCCAACGGCTGGCCGCTGAGCCGCGCCTTCGCCTGCAGGCTGCGCTGCAGGAGGCTCTTGTCGGCGAGCACCAGCCTGGCCGACGCCAGAGAGGCCTTGGTCCCCAGCAAGGCGAAGAGATCGGCCTCGTCGATCGCTCGCCAAAACTCGTCGTCGGTATCGATCACCTGGGAAGTCAGAGAGATTTCAGCCAAATCGGCCCCAAGCAGCTTGCAGTCCTCGACCTTCAAAGCGTGGCGGGCACGATCCTCGAGGCTGCTGCAGTCGAAATCCAGCCGCACCTCCTTGAGGTTCATGGACTGCAGAACCATGCGCAGGCCGAGTGCTTCGACGCTGCGCAGCGACGGCGCCAGCACGAACCCATCGATGCGCATTCGAGAGCGGCTGAGATCGGCGCTTTCGCGGACGGTCTCGGTGGAGACGCTGCCGAGCGACAGGCCGTAGCGCGTCATCAGTTCGCCGCCGAAGCCGGACATCCGGCCCTCGGCGACCGGAACCCGGCCGATCGGCATGCCCGGCTCCCAGTCGATCG
>JABMNB010000409.1 GCA_013205335.1 Rhodospirillales bacterium | reverse complement strand
GCGGTGAAGCGGTTCGACCCGGATCGCGGCTTCCGGCTGGCGACCTATGCCATGTGGTGGATCCGCGCCTCGATCCAAGAATATATCCTGCACAGCTGGTCGCTCGTGAAGATGGGCACCACGGCGGCGCAAAAGAAGCTGTTCTTCAACCTGCGCAAGCTCAAGGGCCAGATGCAGGCCATCGAGGAGGGCGATCTGACGCCCGAGCAGGTGACCAAGATCGCGACCCGCCTCGGCGTGCCCGAGGAAGAGGTGGTGAACATGAACCGCCGTCTCGCCGGACCGGACTCGTCGCTAAACGCCCCGGTCAAGGCCGAGGGTGACATGGAGTGGCAGGACTGGCTGGTCGACGATACGCCCAACCAGGAGGCCCGGCTGGGCGACAGCCAGGAACTCGGCCAGCGCAAGAACATGCTGGCCGCGGCCCTGAAGCAGCTGACCGACCGCGAGCGTCACATCATCGTCGAGCGGCGTCTGGTCGACGAGCCGAAGACGCTCGAGGACCTGTCGTCCAAATACGGCATCAGTCGCGAGAGGGTGCGCCAGATCGAGGTGCGCGCCTTCGACAAGCTGCAGAAGGCGATGAAGAACATGGTCGTCGAGGCGGCGGCCCGGCCGACGACCCAGCCGGCGCGCGGCTGAGCGACGAGGAACGTTCCGTACGGTAGGCTCCCGGAAACATCCGGGAGCCCGCCATGACGACGTCGCCGATCCTCTACGAGACCCTGCCGGGCGGAATCGCCCGCATCGTCCTCAACCGGCCCGACACACGCAACGCGCAGGACACGGCGTTCCTCTATGCGCTGAACGAGGCCTTCGACCGCGCCGCCCACGACGACACGGTGAAGGTGATCGTGCTGTCGGCCAACGGCCCGCACTTCTCCTCGGGCCACGACCTGCGCGAGGTCGACGGGCACGGCAACATGGCCAAGCACGATACCGTCGGCACCTGGGGCGGCTTCGGCAAGCCCGGCGCCGAGGCTCAGTACGCGCGCGAACAGGAGATCTACCTCGGCTTCTGCGAGCGCTGGCGCAACATCCCCAAGCCGACGCTGGCGCTGGTCCACGGCAAGGTAATGATCGGCGGGCTGATGCTGATGTGGCCCTGCGACCTCATCGTCTGCTCGGAGGACGCCGAGTTCCTCGACCATTCGGTGGCGATGGGCGTGGGCGGCGCGGAGTTCTTCGCCCATCCCTGGGAGATGGGCATCCGCAAGGCCAAGGAATTCCTGTTCACCGCCGACTGGATCAAAGCGGCCGAGGCGCATCGCCTGGGCATGGTGAACCATGTCGTGCCGCGCGCCGAACTCGACTCCTTCGGCCTGGCGATGGCCGAACGCATCGCCCAGAAGCCGCTGTTTGCCCTGAAGCTGGTGAAGCAGGCCATCAACGCGGCCCAGGACGCGCAGGGCCGGGTCGGCGCCATGCAGACCTCGTTCGCGCTCCATCACCTGGCCCATGCCCACAATATGCTGGCGCACGGCAAGCTGGTCGACCCGACCGGCCTGATGCCGGCCATCAAAAAGCATGAGAAGGCGACCTAGGACGCCAATCCGGAATCCAGAAGAAGTTCCTGGCCCACCGCGTTGTCGCGACGGCGAGCACGCCGCGGAAATCCGGTGCCTTCACGTGCGGCTAACCCATGCTCGGATCGACCACCAGAATGGTCTTGCCCGTTCCGTCACCGGAGAGCGCATACTCAAGTGCTTCGCGGTATTCGCCGAAGGGAAAGGTTCTGCCGACCGGCACGTTGAGTTCGCCCTTCGCGACCCAGGCAAGCAGCTCCTCGAGTTCGCGGGCGGCGGCGTCGGCCTCGAACACGGCGCCGAACTGGCGATAATCTACGCCGATGAGGGCTGCTCCCTTGAGGAGTGGCAAATTCACCGGCAAGGCCGGAATGTCGCCGCCAGCAAAGCCTACAATGAGGTAGCGCCCACCCCATCCAAGCGACCGGAACGCAGGCTGCAGCAAGGGTCCACTGACCGGATCGAAGACGACGTCGACGCCGTTCGGGGACACCGCTTTCAGCCTCTCCCGCCATCCTTCAGCGACTCGGTCGAGGGTCGCTCCTGCACCTGCCTCTTCAACGACGGCGCGCTTCTGCTCGGTCGAGGCGACACCGATGACGTTCGCGCCGAGTAGCCGACCGACCTGGACTGCAGCCAATCCGACTCCGCCGGCAGCGCCGATCACCACCAGGGTCTCCCCAGCTTTCAGTGCAGCGCGATCGCGAAGGCCGTGCAGGGCCGTGCCGTAGTTGACACGAAAGCCGGCGGCCTGGTTCATGCTCATCCGCTCAGGTATGCGGCTGACGGACCGTTCGGGGGCAATCGCGTACTCTGCGAAGCCGCCGCGCACCTGAGCCAGGACACGCTCTCCGATTGCGAATCCCGTGACCCCTGGCCCCAGCGCATCCACCAGGCCCCCGATCTCGGCACCGGGCACGTGAGGCAAGGACGGCTTGACCTGGTAACGGCCGAGCGCAACCAGGGCGTCGACGAAACCGACCCCGCAGGCCGCGACCCTGATACGAACTTCGCCCTCGCCTGGCTGGGGTGCAGGCTGGCCGACCAAGGCATAGTTGTCGATGGAGCTGAGATCAGCGGTCTTTATGGCCTTCATTGAGACGAACCTTCGATTTGAGAAATCCGGCTATGCCTTGCAGGCTGTGT
>JABMNB010000408.1 GCA_013205335.1 Rhodospirillales bacterium | reverse complement strand
GGCGTCCATCCTCTGCAGCATCTCCGGTGACTTGATCGCCTTCAGGAAGGCGGTCTCGATCACCTTCACGATGTCGGCCGGCGTGCCCTTGGGCGCGCCGACGCCGCGCGTCGAGGAGGAGATGACCGTGGGCATGCCCAGTTCCTTGGTGCAGGGCACCTGGGGCAGGAACTTCGAGCGTTCGCTGTCGGTGACGGCCAGGCCGCGCACCTCGCCGGATTGGACGCGCTTGAAGACGCCGCCGACATTGTCGAAGGCGCAGTCGACATGGCCGCCGAGGACGCCGGTGATCTGCTGCGCACCGCCGTCGAAATGGACGATGCGGAACTCGCACTTGGCGACCTCCTGGACCATCAGGATGGCGAGATGGTCATCGCTCAGGATGCCTGTGGTGCAGGCGCTGATCTTGCCGGGGTTCTTGCGGGCCGCCTCCGTCAGGTCGGCGAGCGTCTTGTAGGGGCTGTCACCCTTGACCCAGATGAGGCCGGGATCGAGCACCTGGTTGATGATGGGAATGAAGCTGTCGACGTTGAACGCGGCCTTGCGTTCGGGATCGAGGATGATGGTGTTGACCGCCGGCAGGTTGAGGAAGCCCAGCGTGTAGCCGTCGGGACGGGCGCGGGCGACCTCGGTGAAGCCGATCTGGCCGCCGGCGCCGGCCTTGTTGACGACGGTGATGGTCTGCCCGAGGTCCTTTTCGGCAGCCGCCGCCAGGATACGGGCGCCGACGTCGGTGCTGCCGCCCGCGGGAAAGGCGACGATCAACTGGACGGCGCGGCGTGGATAATTCTGCGCGAGGGCGGGACTGGCGACGGCGGCGGCGGCCGTGGCGGCGAGCAGGGTGCGGCGACGAATGGTCATTATTATCCTCCCGTTGTTTGACGACTGGAACGCGCGTTACTCGATGTCGCTCTCCCTGAGCGGCGCCAGGGAGCGCGGCTTGAACAGCAGGAAGCCGATCACGATTACCGGCACGGCGAGCAGGCCGAGGGCGACCGGACGGTCGAGGAAAATGGCGAAGCTGCCGCCCGATATCTCGAGCGTCGTTCGCAGCGATCTCTCCATCATCGGGCCCAGGATCAGCGCCAGGATCGCCGGCGCGATCGGGAAGTCGAGCTTGCGCAGCAGGTAGCCCAGGATGCCGAAGCCCAGCATGACCCAGACGTCGAACAGGCTCTGCTTCAGGCCATAGGCGCCGATCACGCAGAAGATCAGCACGCCCGCGCACATGTAGCTGAACGGAATCTTGAGCAGCTTGGCCCACAGGCCGACCAGCGGCAGGTTGAGGATCAGCAGCAGCACGTTGCCGACGAAGAAACTGGCGATCACCGTCCACACCAGCTCCGGCTGCTCCTTGAACAAAAATGGCCCCGGCGTGATGCCGTTCACGATGAAGGCGCCCATCAGCACCGCGATGGTGGGCGAACTGGGGATGCCGAGCGCCAGCAGCGGCACCATGGAGGCGTTGGCATAGGCATTGTTGGCGGTCTCGGCCGAGGCGACGCCCTCGATCGCCCCCTTGCCGAAGCGCTCGGGCGTCTTGGAGACGCGCTTCTCCAGCACGTAGGCCATGAAGGTCGGCACGATGGCGCCGACGCCGGGGATCAGCCCGAGCACGAAGCCCACGACCGTGCCGCGGCCGATCGCGCCCACCGACTGGCGGCACTCCGCTCCCGTCGGCATCCAGCTCTTGAGTTCGGCCTCGACCATATGGGTCTGGCGCTTCTCGGCGGCGAGCAGCAGCTCGGCCACGCCGAACAGGCCCATGACCACCGGCACGAAGCCGATGCCGTCGTAGAGTTCCTCGACGCCGAAAGTGAAGCGTGGAGCGCCGCGCACCGGATCGACACCGATCATCGCGAACAGGAGCCCGATCACCGTCATGAGCAGGGCCGCCAGCATGTTGTTGCCGGCGAGGCCGACGACGAGGCAGAGGCCGGCGACCATGAGGGCGAAGAACTCGGCCGGCCCGAACTTCAGCGCCAGCGACGCCAGCGGCATGGCGACGGCGACCAGCGCCACGGTGGCCAGTGTGCCACCCACGAACGAGCCGATGGCAGCGATGCCGAGCGCCGAGCCGGCTCGGCCCTGCTTCGCCATCTGGTGTCCATCGATGCAGGTCACGACCGAGGCCGCCTCGCCGGGCACGTTGATCAGCACGGACGTGATCGTGCCGCCGTACATCGCGCCATAGTAGATGGCGCACAGCATGATGATGGCGCCGGTCGCGTCGAGGCTGAAGGTGAGCGGAATCAGGATGGCCGTGCCGGCCGCCGGCCCGAGGCCGGGCAGCACGCCGATCAGCGTCCCCAGCATGCAACCGACAAAGGCGTAGAGAAGATAGCCGGGCGTCAGCGCCGCCGCGAAGCCGTGGAGCAGGTGGCCGAGGGCTTCCATGCGCCTATATCCCGAACTGGCCGGTCGGCAGGAGAACGTCCAGCCACGTGGTGAAGAGGTAGTAGACGCCGAAGCTGCCGAGCACGGCGAAGACGAAGATGATCCACCAGCGACGCTCGCCCAGCGCGATCACGAGGGCGGCATTGAAGACCAGCATGGCGAGGCGGAAGCCCACGAGCTCCATCGCGACCGTGACGGCCGCCAGCAGGCCTATGATGGCGAGACAGCGCAGCGCCCCCCAGCCGTGCGGGAGGATGCGAACCTCTTCGATCGATGCGTCCTGAGCGGCCGGTTGCGGCTCGCGCCACATCGAGAAGAGCAGGGCAATGGCCAGCACGATGCCGATCAGCGCCAGCCAGAACGGAAAGAAGCCCGGGCCGGGGCCCAGGCGGTCGGTCAGCGACAGCAGCAAAGATTGCCAGAGTGCGAACAGGCAAAAGGCCAGCATCGCACCCGTCGCGATCAGCCGTCCTTGGCGCATGCCTGGCGGCCCTCCCTAGTTTTCTTTTCTTGTTCTGACAGGCAGCATAGCCCCAATCAGCACGGGCGCAACATGCGACCCCCGAGGAGGAAGCGAATGAACAGGCTTGACGGCAAGGTGGCATTTCTTTCCGGCGCCGCGCGCGGCATCGGCGGAGAGGCGGCGAAGTTGATGGCCAGCGTCGGCGCCAGGGTGGCGATCGGTGACGTGCTGGAAGAGCGCGGCCGGCAGACGGTGAAGGAGATCGAGGCCACAGGCGGGCAGGCGATGTTCGTCGGGCTCGACGTGACGCAGGAGGCGAGCTGGACCGCCGCCATCGATGCCACGGTGAAGAAATTCGGCGGCCTCGACATCCTGGTGAACAACGCCGGCATCTTCGTCGGCAAGGGCGTCGAGGAGGCCTCGATGGACGAGTGGCACCGGCTGGTCGCCGTCAATCTCACCGGCGTGGTGCTGGGCACGCGGATCGCCCTGCCGCATCTCAAGGCGCGCGGCGCCACGAGTGCGCATGGATCGGCGATCGTGAATCTCGCCTCGGTGGCGGGTCTCGTCGGCTCGCAGCTCGATCCGCTCTATTCGCTGACCAAGGGCGGCGTGACCCTGTTCACCAAGTCGACGGCGTTGGAGTTCGGCCGCAAGGGCTATCGCATCCGTGTGAACTCCATCCATCCCGGCGTCATCGACACCGACATGGGCCAGCAGACCTTTGCGATGCGGGCCAGGGCGCTCGGCACCAACGATACCGAGGCGACGCGCAAGACCTCGCAGACCATGCATCCGATCGGCCGGCTGGGCGTCGCCGAGGACATCGCCAAGGGCATCGTGTTCCTGGCGTCCGACGATGCCGGCTTCATGACCGGCTCGGGCCTCGTCGTCGACGGCGGCTACACGGCGCAGTGATTCAGGGCCAGTAGCTCAGAAGATGCCGGCGGCGAGGCCGGCCGCCATGGCGGCGCCCAGCTCCTCGCACTGGTCGACGAAGGCCGGCTGCCAGGGGCCCTTGCACAGCAGGGGCTCCTGGACGGCGCGCCAGCGCAGGCCGGTCAGGATCGTCTCGACGCCGCGGCGCGTGCCGGTGCCGTCGCTGCCGGCCCTTATGTAGAGGGCGCAGGGCATCCCTTGCGTCTTTTCAAGACAGGCATTGTAGCTGCGGTCGAAGAAGTCCTTCAGGGCGCCGCTCATGTAGCCGAGGTTCTCAGGCGTGCCGAGGATGACGGCATGCGCGGCCAGCACGTCCTCCGGTCCGGCCTGCAACGGCGCGATGACCCGGACGTCGATCTCCGTTTCGCTGCGCGCGCCGCGTTCGACGGCCTCGCGCAGGGAGAGGGTGTTCTCCGACGGGGCGTGCGCCACAATGAGAAGTCTTTTCGACATGGAGGGGGTTTTACCCCGCACGGACATGCTCAAGAAACTCCTGATCGCCAACCGCGGCGAGATTGCCATCCGCATCGCCCAGGCCGCCGCCGAACTCGGCATGGCAACCGTGGGCGTCCATTCGGAGGACGACGCGACTTCGCTGCATGTCCGGCGGGTCGACGAGGTCCGGCCGCTGACAGGACGCGGCGCGGCGGCCTATCTCGACATCGCCGGTGTCATCGCCGCGGCCAGGGACGCGGGCTGCGACGCCGTGCATCCGGGCTACGGCTTCCTGTCGGAGAACGCGGCCTTCGCGAATGCCTGTGCCGAGGCCGCCCTGGTGTTCGTCGGACCGACGCCCGGGCAGCTCGAACTGTTCGGCGACAAGGCGCGCGCCCGCGCCCACGCGGGCAAGAACGGGGCGCCGGTCCTGTCGGGGACCGATGGCGCGGTCGACGTGGCGGGCGTGAAGGCTTTCTTCGCCAAGCACCGCAAGGCCGGCATCGTCATCAAGGCCATCTCGGGGGGCGGCGGCCGCGGCATGCGGATCGTCACGCAGGACGGCGAGATCGACGAGGCCTTCGCGCGCGCCTCCGCCGAAGCACTGGCGGCCTTCGGCAACGGCGACCTCTATGCCGAGCGGCTGATCGCCCGCGCGCGCCACATCGAGGTGCAGATCGTGGGCGACGGCGAGGGTGGCATCGTTGCCCTCGGCGAACGCGAGTGCACGATTCAGCGTCGCAGCCAGAAGATCGTCGAGCTGGCGCCCAGTCCCAACCTCGCCGAGGCGATGCGCCGGCAGATCGTCGAGTCGGCGGTCACGATGGCGAGGGCCGTGAATTACCGCAGCCTCGGTACTTTCGAATTCCTGGTCGACGATGCGGCGCCGGATTTCTACTGCTTCATCGAGGCCAATCCGCGCCTGCAGGTCGAGCATACCGTCACCGAGGAAGTCTGGGGCGTCGACCTGGTGAAGACGCAGTTGCGACTGGCCGGCGGGGCATCGCTCGACGAGACCGGCCTCCGGCAGGCCGCGCCGCGCGGCCATGCCATCCAGCTCCGGGTGAACATGGAAACCATGACGGCCGACGGCTCGGCCAAGCCGGGCGGCGGCACGCTCACCTCCTTCGAGCCGCCGTCGGGTCCGGGCGTTCGTGTCGATACCTATGGCTATGCGGGCTTTCGCACCAATCCCAACTTCGATTCGCTGCTGGCCAAGGTGATCGTGCATGCGCCGTCGGCGGATATCGGCGACGTGCTGCAGCGGGCCGAGCGGGCGCTGGCTTCGTTCCGGCTCGAAGGCGCGCCGTCGAACATCGCCTTCCTGCGCGCCCTGATCGCCCATCCCGATTTCCGCGCCGACAAGGTCCATACGCGTTTCGTCGACGAGCAGGCCGCGTCCCTGATCGAGGCGGCGGGCAAGCTGAAGACCGGTCTCTATTTCGAAGGCGCGGCCCCGGCCGCATCGTCGGCGCGGCAGGCTGGCGCGCGGGTCGACAGCGTCGATCCGCTGGCGGTCCTGGCCTTCGGAAAGACCAGGTCCGAGACAACATCGGCGATTGCGGCAAGCGACGCACCGGAAGGGACAGTGGCGGTGCCGGCGCCGATGCAGGGCACGATCGTGAGCCTGTCCGTCAAGGAGGGCGACGCGGTGGCGGCGGGCCAGGCGCTGCTGGTCATGGACGCGATGAAGATGCAGCACGAGATCCGCAGCCCCGCGCGCGGCTATGTGCGGCGCATCGCGGTCGAGGCCGGTGAGACGGTCTATGAAGGCCACTCGTTGCTCTTCGTCGAGGAGGCCGATGTCGAGGTCAAGGGCGCGGCGGTCGAGGAGGAGATCGACCTCGACCATGTCCGTCCCGACCTTGCCGAATATCTCGAGCGTCGAGCCATGACGCTCGACGGGAAGCGGCCGCAGTCGGTGGCGCGGCGGCGCAAGACCAACCAGCGGACCGCCCGTGAGAATCTCGACGATCTGGTCGATCCCAACAGTTTCGTCGAGTACGGCGCCTTCGCGATCGCCAGCCAGCGCACGCGTCGCACGATCGAGGACCTGATCGAGAAGACCCCGGCCGACGGGCTGATCACTGGCATCGGGCGGGTCAACGGCTCGCTGTTCGGACCGGAGCGCAGCCGGGTCGCGGTCGCGCACTACGACTACACGGTGCTGGCGGGCACGCAGGGCAAGAACAATCATCACAAGAAGGACCGGCTGTTCGAGATCGTCGAGAAGCAGCGCATCCCGCTGGTCTTCTTCACCGAGGGCGGCGGCGGCCGGCCGGGCGACATCGACGTGCAGTCGGTGGCCGGACTCAACACGATGGCGTTCCATATCTTTGGACGTCTGAGCGGCGTGGCGCCGCTGGTCGGCATCAACTCGGGCCGCTGCTTCGCCGGCAACGCCGCGATCCTGGGTTGCTGCGACGTCGTGATTGCGACGAAGAACTCTTCGATCGGCATGGGCGGCCCCGCGATGATCGAGGGCGGCAATCTCGGCGTCTTCTCGCCCGAGGAGGTCGGGCCGATGAACGTGCAGGTTCCCAATGGCGTGGTCGACATCGCGGTCGAGGACGAGGCCGAGGCGGTCGCCGTGGCCAAGAAGTACCTCTCCTACTTCCAGGGCGCGCTGCCGGAGTGGCGCGCGGCCGACCAGCGCCTGCTGCGACGGGCCATCCCGGAGAACCGGTTGCGCGTCTACGACGTGCGCGACGTGATCGCGACGCTGTGCGACGAAGACTCCGTCCTCGAAATACGCCGCGCCTTCGGCCCCGGCATGGTGACGGCGTTCGGCCGCATCGAGGGCAAGCCACTCGGCATCGTGGCCAACAATCCGGTGCATCTCGCGGGCGCCATCGACAGCGACGGGTCGGACAAGGCCGCGCGCTTCCTGCAGCTCTGCGACGCCTACGACATCCCGATCCTGTTCCTGTGCGATACGCCGGGCATGATGGTCGGGCCGGAGATCGAGAAGACCGCCCTGGTCCGCCACTGTTCGCGACTGTTCGTGACTGGCGCCAACCTCACCGTGCCGTTCGGTACGATCGTGCTGCGCAAGGCCTACGGGCTGGGCGCGCAGGCGATGGCGGGCGGGTCCTTTCATGCGCCGGTCTTCGCGCTGTCCTGGCCGACCGGCGAGTTCGGCGGCATGGGCCTGGAAGGCGCCGTGAAGCTCGGCTTCCGCAAGGAGCTCGAGGCGGTGAGCGATCCGACCGAGCGTCGCGCCCTGTTCGAGAAGATGGTCGCGGCCGCCTATGCGCGCGGCAAGGCGCTGAGCACCGCGACCTACTTCGAGGTCGACGAGGTGATCGATCCCGCCGACTCGCGGCGCTGGATCGCGACGGTGTTGCTCGAGGCAAAGCCGCGGCCGGCGCACAGCCACAAGAAGCGCCCGAACATCGATACCTGGTAAACGCGAACAGAATTACCCACCAACCTCATGCTGAGGAGGCTGCCCCTCGAATACCTCGGGGTAAACTCCGCAGCCGTCTCGAAGCATGGGCCACTCGCACCACGTCCGTTGCGCATCCTTCGAGACGGCCCTTCGGGCCTCCTCAGGAT
>JABMNB010000407.1 GCA_013205335.1 Rhodospirillales bacterium | reverse complement strand
CGCCGGAGTGGGCGGGCAACATCGTGGTCGGCTTCGGCCGCATGGCCGGCCGCACCGTGGGTTTCGTCGCCAACCAGCCGATGGTGCTGGCGGGCTGCCTCGACATCGACAGCTCGCGCAAGGCCGCGCGCTTCGTGCGCTTCTGCGACGCTTTTAACATTCCCATCGTGACCTTCGTCGACGTGCCGGGCTTCCTGCCGGGCACCACGCAGGAATATGGCGGCATCATCAAGCACGGCGCCAAGCTGCTCTATGCCTATGCCGAGGCCACCGTGCCGAAGGTGACGGTGATCACCCGCAAGGCCTATGGCGGCGCCTATGACGTGATGGCGTCGAAGCACCTGCGCGGCGACGTGAACTATGCCTGGCCCGGCGCGGAGATCGCGGTGATGGGCGCGAAGGGCGCGGTCGAGATCATCTTCCGGTCCGATGTCGGCGACGCCCGGAAGATCGCGGCGCGCACCGAGGAGTATCGCGAGAAGTTCGCCAATCCGTTCGTGGCCGCCAACCGCGGCTTCATCGACGACGTGATCATGCCGCACGGCACGCGCCGCCGGATCTGCAGGGCGCTGGCCACGCTCGAGACCAAGAAGCTCGAGAACCCGTGGCGCAAGCACGGCAACCTGCCTCTGTGACGGCGACGCCGTGCACCTGTCTCCCGAGGAGCGCATGAGACGCGGCCGGAGCGTGCGCAAGCACGTGATCGTCGGGCTCGTCGCGCTGCTCGTGATAATTCCACTCAACTTCATCGTGAACCGCCAGTATCCATGGTGGCTCTGGGTCCTCATCGTCTGGCTGCCCCTCATCGCCGCGCACGCGGCCTGGGCACGGGGCTTCTTCGACCGCAGCAAAGAAGGAATGTGAGAATGGCCGCCAGGAAGAAGGTCGCCAAGGTGGCCGCCAAGAGCGCTCCCAAGAAAGCTCCCAAGAGCGCCCCCAAGAGCACCCCCAAGAGCACAAAGAAGGCGCCGGCCCGCAAGGCGTCGGCCGGCGGGCCACTGTTCGACAAGATCCTCATCGCCAACCGCGGCGAGATCGCCTGCCGCGTCATCAGGACCTGCAAGCGCCTCGGCATCAAGACCGTGGCGGTCTATTCCGAAGCCGACGCCGACGCGCTGCACGTCCGCGAGGCCGACGAGGCGGTGCTGATCGGACCGCCACCCTCGGCCCAGTCCTACCTGCTGATCGACAAGATCGTCGACGCCTGCAAGAAGACCGGCGCCCAGGCCGTGCATCCGGGCTACGGCTTCCTCTCCG
Organism: Rhodospirillales bacterium; assembly: GCA_013205335.1. Lineage (GTDB taxonomy): Bacteria > Pseudomonadota > Alphaproteobacteria > Reyranellales > Reyranellaceae > Reyranella. The sequence goes on along the minus strand of JABMNB010000407.1, from coordinate 3,418 downwards.
AGAAGGAGGCGTTCCAGAAGGCGCTGGCCGAAGCCGGCATCGCCTTCATCGGCCCCAACGCCCGCGCCATCTACGCAATGGGCGACAAGATCGAGTCCAAGAAGCTGGCGCTGAAGGCCGGCGTCAGCACGGTGCCGGGCTATCTCGCGGCGATCCCCAATGCCGACGAGGCGGTGAAGATCGCCCAGAAGATCGGCTACCCCGTCATGATCAAGGCGTCGGCCGGCGGTGGCGGCAAGGGCATGCGCATCGCCTGGAACGATGCCGAGGCCCATGAAGGCTTCGGATCGGCGACCAACGAAGCCAAGGCCTCGTTCGCCGACGACCGCGTGTTCATCGAGAAGTACATCGAGGAGCCGCGCCACATCGAGATCCAGCTCATCGCCGACGGCCACGGCAACTGCATCTATCTCTGGGAGCGCGAGTGCTCGATCCAGCGCCGCCACCAGAAGGTGATCGAGGAGGCGCCGAGCCCGTTCCTCGACGCCAAAACGCGCAAGGCGATGGGCGAGCAGGCCGTCGCCCTGGCCAAGGCTGTCAAATACAAGAGCGCCGGCACCGTCGAGTTCATCGTCGACAAGAACCGCAAGTTCTACTTCCTCGAGATGAATACGCGCCTGCAGGTCGAGCATCCGGTGACCGAGCTGATCACAGGGCTCGACCTCGTCGAGCTGATGATCCGCGTGGCCGCCGGCGAGAGGCTGCCGTTCGAGCAGAAGGACGTGAAGCTCGAAGGCTGGGCCGTTGAGGCGCGACTCTATGCCGAGGATCCGTTCCGCAACTTCCTGCCCTCCACGGGCCGCCTCGTGAAGTATCGCGAGCCGGCGCCCGGTCCCGACGTGCGCGTCGATACGGGCGTCTACGAGGGCGGCGAGATTTCGATGTTCTACGATCCGATGATCGCCAAGCTGTGCAGCTACGGCCCGACGCGCAACGCTGCGATCGACCGCATGCGCCGCGCCCTGGACGAGTTCTATGTCCGCGGCGTTTCGCACAACGTGCCGTTCCTGGCGGCGCTGATGGCCCATCCGCGCTTCGTGGCCGGCAACCTCACGACCAACTTCATCGCCGAGGAATTCAAGGGCGGCTTCACCGCGGCGCATCTGCCGCCGAAGGATCCGGCGATGCTGGCTGCCGTCGCTGCCGTCGTGGATCGCATCCATGCGCATCGGTCGGGAACTCCCCAGTCCGAACGCGTCGTCATGCTCAATCGGGCGCCGGTGGCGGTATCGGTGAGCGGCGGCGGCCTCGAATTCGCCATCGACACCGACGGCCGCCGCATCGTGATCGAGACCGGCTGGACGCCCGGCGAGCCGCTGATGCGCGCTACGGTCGACCAGAATCCGGTCGTCGTGCAGGTCGATGCGCTGGGATCGGGTTGGCGCCTCGTTCATGAAGGTGGGCAGGCGGATGTGCTGGTACTGACGCCGCGCCAGGCGGAGCTTTATGCGTTGATGCCGGTCAAGACTGCGCCCGACAACTCGAAGTTCCTGCTGTCGCCGATGCCCGGCCTGCTCGCCTCCCTTGCCGTGAGCGAAGGGCAGGAGATCAAGGCGGGCGAGGCGCTGGCCGTGGTCGAGGCGATGAAGATGGAGAACGTGCTGCGCGCGACCCGCGATGGCACGGTGAAGACGCTGCACGCCAAGGCCGGCGACAGCCTGCGCGTCGACCAGAAGATCATCGAGTTCGCCTGACATCATGGCGCTGCAAGCGGGACACAGCCTCAAGTACCGCTGGAAGCGGCTGTAATGGGTGTGGTCGAACATGGCTCTCTATCGCAACGAATAGCGAGCGTCGGCGCAGCGGCTCGTTGTTCTTCCGGGCTACCGATGTTCAAGCCGCGTCGATATTCCCGAAGGGCTGGCTATTTGACCAATTGACCTTGGACGTCGGGGCTAGTTGTTCCGGTGGCTGTCTTGCTCAACGATGCCCGCTTCTTGACGTCCTGCAGGATACAGGGCGGAGCGTCGCCGCGCCGGATGCCACGATTGCTTCCCGGCGGCCACAGGGTCAGCCCCCAGCAGTCTGCGTCTTCTGCATCGAGCCAGCGCATCTGGTCCGGGCCGGTCAGCTGCATGAATGCCATGAGTGTGCCGTAGGGCGCGCCGCGGGCGGCCGCCTGCCGTGCGATCATCTCGTTGCAGATCGGCATACGCGTACTGGCTCCGCCGCGGCTGCAGGAATGCAGCCCGAGTCGGCCACCCTCTTGCACGACGCGCTCGACGCCCGCGAAGAAGACGATCTGGGCGCACGCCGAGGCACAGATCGCGCCTGCCCCAACCGTTACGGCGACCCTTTCGCGATCCATGAGCAGCGCCATGTCGAGGGCCTCGTCGACCGCCCCACCCGGACTGTCGAGCGCGATCGACCGCAGCCCGTCCCGGCCGGGGTCGGCCTCAGCGAGCGCGCGGCGTAACCGATCCGTATCACCCGCACCAATCACTCCCCGGGCGACCACAATACGGCGTCCGTCGGCACCCGTCGCCGTCGTGATGTCCATGGCTTGGGCGGAGACTCCGGCGAACGCCACCAGAGCGGCGAGCACTGCGGCGGCAAATCGGTGACGGATCGAAGAGACCGGCGACATGTCACGCCCTCAAGGCGTTCAGGGCGACGCAAAAGCGCTTCAACGGCGCGGCGTCGGATTTCAGATCGGCCGCACTGCGCTCGATCTTGGAACGGCTCATGGAGCTTCCTCGAATTTGAGGCACAGCACACGTCCAGGCACTTTGGCTATCATGCAATGTTTAATCACACGCGCGGCGATCGTGGCCCAGTCAAATTGCTCCCAAAATGGCCGCAGTAAGCGTTGCGGAATCTGCTTGGTCGGCCGTACGGTATTTTTATCTAAACATTTAAGGTCGTGCCCTCGGTAGTGGTGTAGCTGGCCTGAGCAAGGCCTCGAGCGAGCGCGCCCATCGGGTGCGCCGTTCCAAGGGTTCATCTGGGGAATGTCAGCTTAGAGAGGGCGATAGTCGGGAAGTAATCCCTGCCGGTAGAACCATTATGGGGGCGGTTGGCGTTTACAGATATCGGGGTTGAGATGCATTAACGAAGAGACAAGTTGTTTTTTCAGCTTGGTAGTAAGACCAAAGGCTGAGGAAACGCTGTGCAATTGACCCACACCATTATTTTTCTTTTCTTTGCGGTGTTCGCGGGAAGCGCGCTCGCGCAAACGGCGCGACGCCCGGCCTCTTCAGCAAGCCCCGCCGCGACGCCTGATGCCACGACCGCCAGCTTTGGCGACTGGGTCTTGCGCTTTAGTCAGAGAGATTGGACTCGGAGTTGCGCCATTGATCACCGATCTCAATGGCCTTCAGCTTCCCGTAAACAGGCCATTCTGGACCTACCCCGTTTCCGTGGACAGTTGAGGTCTTGGGATCAGGCTACACTGTCTGACGTCATCGTGTCCTTCCTT
>JABMNB010000406.1 GCA_013205335.1 Rhodospirillales bacterium | reverse complement strand
GCACGGCTATGGCCGCCCACCCCGGCCGAGACGACAAAGCCCAGCCCACCATCCCGCGCGAACCCAAACCCGAGAGCTTGCCCAATACGCTCACAAGCTCTCAGGGTGAGGTCAGTGTCGGAATGCCTGGCTCGATTCATGGTCGGAGTTGGGCGAATAAACGAAACAAACGAAATAAACGAAACAATCGAATCCAGAGTCGCACCCCTCCGTGACTCCGGTGCCGTGGTGACCGTTGAACTTCGGAAAGGCCTTTTAAAACAAACCGCTAAGCGAGATCGCTGCGCGACAGCCAGAAGACCTCGCCTTCGCTCAGTTCGGTGTCGAGCCAGAGGAAGGGCAGGCGGGGATAGGCTGCTTCGAGCGGCGCACGGCCGCGGCCGATCTCGCACGCCAGGCCGCCGCTCTTGGTCAGGTGGTTCGGCGCTTCGGCCAGGATGCGATGGACCAGATCCAGCCCGTCGTCGCCCGCGGCCAGCGCCATACGCGGTTCGTGCCGAAACTCCGCCGGCAACTTGGCCATGCCGCCGGCATCGACATAGGGCGGGTTGCTGATGATCAGGTCGTAGCGCTGGCCCTGCAGCGGCTTGAAGAGATCGCCGCGATGCAGGGTGATGCGGTCGCCCAGGCGGTGCGTCGCCACGTTGCGCCGCGCGAGCGCCAGCGCGCCCGCCGACAGGTCGACCGCATCGATCTTCGCGCGTGGAAAGGCGAGTGCCGCCAGGATGGCGAGGCAGCCGGAGCCGCAGCAGAGATCGAGGATGCGGCGCGGCCTGGCGGTTGGCAGCGCCCCGCCGGCCAGCAGGTCGCCGATGAAGGAACGCGGGATCAGCGCCCTGCGGTCGATGTGGAACCGCACGCCCTGCATGTAGGCGGCCTCGAGCAGGTAGGGCGCCGGCATGCGCAACGCGATCCGCGCCTCGATCAGGGTCATGAGGCGTGCCTTCTCGGGCTCCGTCGGCATGAGGTCGAGCCACGGGTCGATGCGGGAGATCGGAAGACGCAACGCCTCGAGCACCATGAAGGCGGCCTCGTCGACTGCATTGGTCGTGCCGTGACCATAGGCCAGCCGCGCGGTGCGAAAACGCGCGACGGCGAAGTGGAAGAAATCACCCAGGGTGACGAGAGAGGATTTGGTCGCGCGTGCCATGCGGGCCTACATTACCGGATATGAATCGCCGCGCGCTTCTTTTCGCCGGACTAGCTGTCGCGGCGGCGGCCGGTGCTACGGCACGCGCCGTCCCGGCCGAGATCAGGGTGATCCTCTCCGGCGGCCCGGACTGTCCGCCCTGCGTGCGCTGGAAGCGCGAGTATCTCGAAGCCTGGATCGCCTCGCCCGAGTTCCGCCAGGTCGTCTGGGAAGAGGTCGAGGCGGCGCGCTTCCGCGAGGTCTATCAGGAGCGATACTGGCCGGGCGACCTCGCGCCCATCCTCGCCCAGATCCCGCGCAAGAGCGGGGCGCCGCGGTTCCTGATCGTGCAGGCGGGCCGCATCGTGTCGAACCATCTCGGCGTCAGCAAATGGGCCAACACGCTCGACGATCTTCGCAAACTTCTGGGGTAGGCAACATGGCAGGCGCTCTCGACGGTCTGGTCGTCCTCGACCTCACGACCCATCTCTCCGGTCCTTTCTGCGGCATGCAACTCGCGGACATGGGCGCCGACGTCATCAAGATCGAGAGCCCGCAAGGCGATTCGATGCGGGGCGCGCCGCCGTTCATCGAGGGCGAGTCGGCGCCGTTCATGCTGTGGAACCGCAACAAGCGCGGCCTCAAACTCGACCTCAAGAACGAGGACGATCTCAAGGTCTTCTGGGACCTGGTCGACGGTGCCGACGTGGTGCTGGAGAATTTCCGCCCCGGCGTCATGAAGCGGCTGGGACTCGGCTGGGACGCGCTGCACGCGCGCAACAAGCGGCTGGTGCTGGGCTCGATCTCGGGCTTCGGCCAGACCGGTCCCTATGCCGGCCGCGGCGGGTTCGACCTGATGATCCAGGCCATGTCCGGCCTGATGTCGGTCACCGGCCCGAAGGACGGCCCGCCTTACCGCATTCCGCTCGCCATCTCCGACGTGGGCGCCGGGCTCTATCTCACCATCGGCGTGCTGAGCGCGCTGCAGGCGCGGCACAAGACCGGCGAGGGCCAGTGGGTCGAGACCTCGCTGCTCGAGGCCACGGTGTCGCTGGGCGTCTACGAGGCGGCGAACTACTTCGCCAACGGCATCCGGCCCGAGAAGCTCGGCCAGGCGCACCGCGGCTCCTCACCCTACCAGGTGTTCCAGACGGCCGACGGCTGGCTGACCATCGGCGGCGCGCAGCAGAACTTCTTCCGCAAGCTCTGCGCCCTGATCGGCCGGCCCGAACTGCCCGAGGATCCGCGCTTCAAGGCCAACGCCGACCGGGTGAAGAACAACGAGCAGATCGTCGCCATCCTGCAGGCCGAGATCGCCAAGCGCACGACCGACGACTGGATGGCGACGCTGGAGAAAGAGGGCATCCCGGCCGGGCCGGTGCTGCATCACGACGAGGTCTTCGCCGATCCGCAGATCCTGGCGCGCGGCATGGTGGCCGAGGTCGAGCACGCCAAGGCGGGCAAGCAGAGGACGCTGGGTGTGCCGCTCAAGCTTTCGGCGACGCCGGGGGGCATTCGCCGGCCGGCGCCGACGCTCGGCCAGCACGATGCGGAAATCCGCGGCAAACGGCGTTGAATGACGGCCGAGCTTTGCTCGGCCTATCACCAGCGCGAGCGTTGATACTTGTCGGGGACGCCGTCGCCGTTGCGGTCGCGGTCGTAGCGGTCGGGGATGCCGTCCCGGTCGCTGTCCTTCGCCCGATGATATTGCGGCCTCGGCGGGGCCACCGGCACCGGCACGTAGCGCGTCTGGGTGATCACCTGCGGCCGGGGCGGCGGCGGTGCGTAGTAGGTCGGGGCCGGCCGGTAGTAGCTCGGCTGGCTGACATAGTTGTTGGAATAGCCGTAGTTCGATCCGTAGCCGGGACTGTAGCCATATGTCGTCGGATAACCGGACTGTTCAACGCACCCCGCCGTCACCACCACAAGGCTCGCGGCGGCGAGCCAACTGACGCAGCGCATCTGTTCCCTCCAAGAGGAACGTCCGGTGTAGAGCGGGACGTTCCCATGAACGGAGATTCGCGAGCGACGGCGGCGGGGCCGGGACCCAAAGGCGTTTTATTGAAGGCGAGCCGTGATCGAGTGGTGACCGGACGCAGAAACGGCTCCCGGATTTCTACGGGAGCCGGTCGATCAAGTTCGCAGTCGTCGAGCTAGCGCTGGAAGGCGTCCGGAATGCGATCGCCATTGGCGTCGATGTCGTTGCGGTTGGGGATGCCATCGCGGTCGTAGTCGCCGTTCGGACCGCGCTGGGAGGTGGCGCGTGAATACGGGTTGCCGTTCGGGTTGTAGGAAGGGTTGTTGTTGTAGTAGGCGGCGTTGCTGTTGTAGCCGCTGTTGTAGGGGTTGTTATTGGGGTTGTAGGCGTTGTTGTTGGCCGGCCGGGTATTGTAGCCGTTATTGTAGGCATACGGGTTGCTGGGTCCGGTCTGGGTGCAGGCCGCGGTCGCGGCCAACAGGCCTGTCACCATCAAGAACTTCAGCTTGTTCATCGCTACCTCCATTTGGGGGGGGGGGACCCCGTCTCGTGACGGGGGACGCTCCCCCACAAACGGGGCAGGGCCTCCGAAGTGGCGGTGCGGTGCGAAAAGATGGTGTGGGGCAAAGACCGTCCGCCCGGCAACCTCTCGGGTTGCCGGGCGTTGGCGGCTCTTGCTTCGTGACTAAAGCGCGCGCCTAAAGCGCACCGGGGGCCGGGCCACGCGCGACCTTGGCGTTGAGCTTCGGCGGATGGGTCACGATCGACTTCAGCGCCGGCACCGGCTTGCGCAGCTTGGCGATGTTGGGCAGCGGCCGGGCGAGCACCGGGTTGGTCTTGAACGCCTGCTCCATGGCGTGGGCGGCGCCCAGCACCTCGCCGTCGCCGCGGAAGCGGCCGACCACGTGCAGGCCGAACGGCATCTTCTTGTCGTCGACGCCGCAGGGCAGCGAGACGGCCGGGTTCGACGTCAGCGTGACGAAGTACTTGGTCGCCATCCAGTGGTAGTAGGTGCCGAGCTTCTTGCCGTCCATCTCCTCGATGTAGAGCTGCTTCCAGGGGAAGGGCGAGAAGCCGACAGTCGGGCCGATGACCAGGTCGTAGTCCTTGTAGATCTCCTGGAAGGCCCGGAAGATCCGGGTCTGCTCGCCATGGGCCCAGGCGAAGTCGGCCAGGCTGAGCTTCGCGCCGAGCTCGTAGTTGGCGATGATGTTCGGCCCGAGCATGCTGCGATTGTTGTTGTAGACGTCGTGGTAACGCGACAGGAAGCTCACCGCGCGGATCACGTCGAAGCAGCGGTCGGCGCCGCCGTAATCGACGTCCACCTTGTCGAGGCTGCGGAAGAACGGCTTCATCGCCTTGATCTTCTCGCGGAAGGTCTGGCGGATCGACTTCTCGACCGGCGCGCCCCCGAAATCCTCGGTGTAGGCGACCCGCAGGCTGCCGAGATCGACCGGCCACGGGTCGGCATAGGCTTCCGGCTCGAGCGGGAAGGACAGCGGATCGCTGTCATGCTGGCCGACCTGGGTGGCGAAGAGCAGGCAGACATCGGCGACGCTGCGGCCCATCGGTCCCAGCACCGAGATCGGCGTCCAGCCCATGGCGCGTCGCTCGACCGCGACCATGCCGGGCGACGGACGGAATCCCACGACACCGCAGAAGGCGGCCGGGTTGCGCAGGCTGCCGCCGGTGTCCGAACCGGTGCAGACCGGCAGCATGTCGGTGGCGAGCGCCGCGGCCGAACCGCCTGACGAGCCGCCGGCGTTGAGCATCGGGTTGAAGGGATTGCCGGTGGCGCCCCAGACCGGGTTGCGGCTGTTCGAGCCGGCGCCGAATTCCGGCACGTTGGTCTTGCCGACAACGATGGCGCCGGCGGCGCGCACGCGGCCGACCATGACGTTATCGTAGGCCGGCACATAGTCGCGATAGAGCGGCGAGCCGTAGGTGGTGAGGAGGTCCTTGGTCTCCTCGAGATCCTTGATGCCGGCCGGGAGACCGTGCAGCAGCGGCAGGTCCTCGCCGCGGCGCACGGCGGTCTCGGCCGCCTTGGCTTCCTTGCGCGCCCGGTCGACGCACATCGCCGTGACGGCGTTGACGGCGGGGTTCACCTCCTCGATGCGCTCCAGGCAGGCGTCGAGCAGCTCGACCGGCGAGATTTCCTTGGTGCCGATGCGGCGGCGCAGCTCGACCGACGACAGTGTGACGAGTTCTTCTTTCGACATTTCTTCCTCTTGTTTAAATCGATTACGGCCGGTGCAGCTGGACGGGCTCGCGCGTCACGGTGCGGCGGCCACGCTTGTAGGCGGCGAGCACCGGCGCGATGGTCCTGAGCGCCATGACCGCATCCGGGGCATCGAGGACGACGAGATCGGCTGGACCGCCGACGGCGATGCCGTAGTCTTCCTTGCGCATCAGCTTGGCGGCCGACTTGGTCGTCATGTCCCACAGCGCCTTCACCTCGTCGTCGTTGGCGCGCTGGGTGACGATCGCGTGCATGTTCACCTGGCGCAGCAGCTGGCCATCGCCGAACGGCGTGAACGGGTTGAGGATGTTGTTGGAGGCGACGGAGCAGGTGACGCCGCGCTCGGTCAGAAAATTCAGGTCGAGGACGTTGCGCGGCACGTTGTGGTCGGTGTGGCGGCCGCCGAGATAGAGGTCGGTCGCGGTCAGCACGGTTGCGGCGACGCCGGTGTCGGCCATGCGCCGGGCGATCCTGTCGAGGTCCTTGAACGGCATCGTCGAGAGCTTGCCGACATGACCGACGGCGACCCGGCCGCCCCATTTGTATTTCTCGGCGAGATCGCAGACCAGCAGCGTGTCGAGATGGTCGGCCGTGGGGCCGCTGTCGACGTGCATGTCGATATCGGCATCGAACTCGCGGGCCATCTCGAAGACGCGATGGATCTGGGCGGCGCTGTCGCTGTCGTAGCTGGGGGCGGCTCCGACCACCCTCGCGCCGTTCTTCAGCGCCTCGACCATCAGCTCGTCGGTGCCGGGATTGTTGGTCAGTCCTTCCTGCGGCATGACGCAGATCTCGATATCGATCGCCCACTTGTACTTGTCGACCAGCGCCTTGACGCCCTCGAAGCCGCGCATCCCGATCTTGGGATCGACTTCGCAATGGGGGCGCATGCGGGTGGCGCCGTGGCTGATGCATTTCTCGATGGTGGCCGAGGCCCGCTCGATTACGTCCTCGACCGTCATCGTGTGCTTGACCGCCGACACGCGCTCCATCGCGAGGTGCGGCATGCGCTTGGTGTTGTGCTCGCAGCGGCCGAGGATGCACGCCTTGTCGAGATGGATGTGAGTATCGACGAAGCCCGAGCAGACCAGGCGGCCGTGGCCCTTGTATTCTTCCCGGGCGCTGCCGCCCAGCTTCGGCGCGATGGCGGCGATGCGGCCTTGCACGACGCCGATGTCCGTGGTCGGTTGATCGGGCGTACTGTCGGCGAGCCGCACATCGCGCAGGACAAGGTCGAAATCCATCATCACTCCAGTCGCCAGCAGCGGCCGGCACGCATGTTGCACCATGCCGTCGTCCATTGACAGCCCGACGGCCCCGGAGGCTCAGCAAGAACCATGCTCTCTCGACGTCATCTCCTGCTTGCAGGCACCGCCGCCGTCGCTTCCCCGAGCATGGCCGCGGGCCAGACCGCGACTCCCGCGCCCTGGCCGACCAAGCCGATCCGCTGGATCGTCAACTTCCCGCCTGCGGGCGCGGCCGACATCATGTCGCGGGCGCTGGCCGAGTATTTCGGCACGAAGCTCGGCCAACCCATCGTCGTCGAGAACAAGCCCGGTGCCGGCGGCATGCTGGGTGCCGACATCGTGGCCAAGGCGCGGGGCGATACGCACATCGTGATGATCTCGAGCGCGGCGTCGCACGGCATCGGGCCCGTCCTCTACAAGGATGTGCCCTACGACCCGCTGGCCGATTTCACGCATATCCATCTGGTGGGGACGTTTCCGACCGTGCTGGCCGTGAACGGCACCTCGCCGATCATGACGGTGAAGGAACTGATCGACATGGTGCGGGCCAAGCCGGGCGAAGTCACCTACGGCTCGGGCGGCAATGGCACGATGAACCACCTCGTCGGCCAGCTTCTGGCCCTGGCGACCAAGGTGCAGCTCACGCACATTCCCTATCGCGGCTCGGCGCCGGCGATGAATGACCTGATGGGTGGGCAGATCACGGCGCTGATGGAGAGCCTGCCGACGGCGATCGGCTATTTTACCTCCAAGCGCATGCGGCCGCTGGCGGTGAGCGAGGACCAGCGGGCGCCGACCCTGCCCGACACGCCGACCTTTCGCGAGGCGGGATTCCCCGAAGTCGTGGCGACCAACTGGTTCGGCTTCTCGGCGCCGGCGGGATTGCCGCCCGAGATCGCCAAGCGCTGGGAAACGGAGATCGCCGCAGCCCTGCAAAGTGCCGAGATAAAGGAGCGTTTCGACAAGCTCGGCATTCGGCCTGGCGCGCTCGGGATGGAGGGCTATACAGCGCTCATCCGCAGCGAGCTGCCGCGGTGGCGCGCGGTGATCGCTGCCGGAAAAATCCGCGCAGACTGATTGCCTGAGGCGCGGCTTCCGGCACAATGAGCGCCGGAGGAAATCAAGATGGTGCATCCGCTTCGCGACAAGGCGGCAGTGAGCGGCATTGGCGAAACCGCGTACACGCGCGGTACGACCAAGAGCGGGCTCGCGCTGCAGCTCGAGGCCAGTCTCAAGGCGCTCGACGATGCCGGGATCGACCCGCGCGACGTCGACGGTGTCATCCCGTACTTTCCGGGCGGCGCGATCGCCGAGGACTTCATCGCCAATCTCGGGCTGAAGGATCTCACGCTCTCGGCCTTCATCCCGATGGGCGGTGCCACCTGCGTCGCCGCGATCCAGATGGCGGCGATGGCGGTGACGACCGGCGTCTGCAAGCACGTGCTGATCTCGGTCGGCCGCACGGGCTACTCCGGCTCGCGCGTCTCGACGCGCCTGCAGCAGTTCCCGGTGTTCGCCCAGGCCGCCGAGTTCGAACTACCGATCGGCATGTTCGCGCCGGCCCAGCTCTACGCCCAGGGCGCGCGCCGCCACATGGAACTCTACGGCACGACGGCGCGGCAGTTCGCCGAAGTGGCCGTCGTCACGCGCCAGCATGCGATCCTCAACGGCAATGTCGTGATGAACAAGCCACTCACCGTCGAGGACCATCATGCCTCGCGCATGATCTCCGATCCGTTCCGCCTGTTCGATTGCAGCCTCGAGAGCGACGGCGGCGCGGCGGTCATCATCAGCGCCACCGATCGCGCGAAGGATCTCAGGAAGCCGCTGGTGACCATCGCCGGTGTGGCCGAGGGCCATCCCGATTCGCCCGCGTCGATCGCGCAGCGCCCGGACATACTGGAGTTCGGCCTCGTGAAATCGGCGCCGCGCGCCTATGCGATGGCGGGGGTGGGGCCCAAGGACATCGACGTGGCCGAGATCTACGACTGCTTCACCTTCACGGTGATCCGCCAGCTCGAGATCCTGGGCTTCTGCAAGGCCGGCGAGGGTGGGCCGTTCGTGATGGACGGGCGCATCGGGCTGGGCGGCGAGCTGCCGATCAACACCCATGGCGGGCTGCTGAGCCAGGGCCACGTCGTGGGCCTCAACCATGTGATCGAACTGACGCGCCAGTTGCGCGGCGAGGCCGGCAGGGCGCAGGTGAAGCAGGCCGAGACCGGCCTCGTCACCGGCTATGGCGACATGGGAGACGGTTCGATCGCGATCCTGAGGAGGGCGGCATGAGCCAGGCTACCGCACCGGCCGCTCCGCCGGCCCCCGAACGCCCGCTGCCGACGCCGACGCGCGAGAGCCAGCCTTACTGGGACGGCCTGCGCGAGGGACGTTTCCTGCTCCAGCATTGCTCGTCCTGCGGCAAGGTCCGGCACTATCCGCGGCCCGTCTGTTCGCACTGCTTCTCGATGGAGAGCGAATTCAAGGAGGCGCCGCTGGGCGGCAGCCTCCATGCCTGGACGGTGTGCCATCATCCGTTCAACTTCTTCTTCAAGGCATCGGCGCCCTATATCGTGGCGCTGGTCGACATGGATGCCGGCGTCAGGGTCAATGCGCAGCTGCACGGCATTCCCGAAGCCGAACTGAAGATCGGCCGGCGCGTGAAGCTCGGCTTCGAGCCGGTCAACAAAGAGGTGACGTTGCCCGTCTTCGTCGCTGAATAGAGAAATCCTGGGAGGAACAATCATGAAGCGTTCTGTATTCGTGGCGTCGGCGCTCGCCGCGCTGCTGCTGCCGTTTGCCGCCTCGGCGCAGACCGATTGGCCGCAGAAGCCGGTTTCGCTGGTCGTGCCCTATCCGCCGGGCGGCGTGAACGACGCCGTGGCCCGCGTCTATGCCGAGAAGCTCTCGGCTGAACTCGGCAAGCCGTTCATCGTCGACAACCGCGCCGGCGCGGCCACCACCGTGGCGTCCAACTTCGTCGCCAAGGCCGCACCCGACGGGTACACGATCTATGCCGCCGGCACCTCGCTGATCATCAACCCGACGCTCACGGGCCAGGTCCAGTACGATCCCAACAAGAGCTTCGAGCTCGTGTCGCTGATGTCGTTCACGCCCTTCATCCTGCACGTGAACTCGGAGTTCCCGGCCAGGAACATGGCCGAGCTGATCGCCTACGTGAAAGCCAACCCCGGCAAGTTCAACATCGCGAGCTCGGGCATCGGCGCCACCAACCATCTCGCCGCCGAACTGCTGAAGGCGCAGGCCGGCCTCAACATCACGCACGTCCCCTACAAGGGCGGTGCGCAGGCCGGTCAGGACGTCGCCTCGGGTCAGGCCCAGATGATGTTCTCGGCCGCCCTCGAGGCCAAGCCGATCCTGGCGACGGGCCGCACCCGGCCCATCGCCATCTCGAGCCTCAAGCGCTCGCCCGCCTTCCCCGACATCCCGACCGTGGTCGAGGCGGCGGGCCTGCCCGACTTCGAGGCGGTGTTCTGGCAGGGCATGGTGGTGCCGGCCGGCACGCCCAAGGCGATCGTCGACAAGCTTCAGAAGGCGATCGCCAAGATCGCTGCCGAGCCCGAGATGATCGAGCGCTTCAAGCCGCAGGGCGTCGAGATCCGCGCCTCGACGCCGGCCGAGTTCAAGACCTTCCTCGGCAAGGAAGAGAAGCGCTGGACGACGCTGATCAAGGAACAGAACATCAAGCCGGAGTAGGGCGCTGGCTCCATTTAAGACCTCACCCTGAGGAGCACCGCGAAGCGGTGCGTCTCGAAGGGTGGGCAACACCGAGACCGTACCGACCCTTCGAGACGCGCCCTGCGGGCGCTCCTCAGGGTAAGGTTGGTGACTTGGTCGAGCGCTTTCTACAGCGCTCTTCGAAGCGTGAGATTGAAGCGGCGGCGTCCGGTCAGCGGATGCTCGCCGCTTTTCAATGTCAGAATGCCGTGATGGAACAGACGAGACGGGCCGCCCCAGACGACCACGTCGCCATGATCCAGCGTAAACTTCCGGACGGGATCGGCGCGCTTCGGTCCACCGAACTGGAAAGTGGCGGGCAAGCCGAGGGACACCGAGACGATGGGATGCGCGTAGTCGGCCTCGTCCCTGTCCTGGTGCAGCGACAGCTTCGCGCCGGGCTCGTAGCGGTTGATCAGGCAGG
>JABMNB010000405.1 GCA_013205335.1 Rhodospirillales bacterium | reverse complement strand
GTGCGACTCCGTCTTCGTTTATTTCGATTATTTCGATTATTTCGTTTGTCCGCCGGGTTTCAGGCTTTTTCGACGGGCTGCCAATCCAGGGCATAGGGATCGGCAATCCCGAGCTTCGCCAGGATGCGACGCTCCAACGCTTCCATCCGTTCGGCATCAGCCTCGCCCGTCTCGTGATCGTAGCCCAGTAGATGCAAGGTGCCGTGCACGACCAGATGGATGAAATGGTCGGCGGCCGACTTGCGCTGCTCGCGCGCCTCACGCCACACGGTCTGGCGCGCCAGCACCATGTCGCCCAGGAAGTCGCGCTCGCCGGAGGGATAAGACAGGACGTTGGTGGGCTTGTCCTTCTTGCGGTCGCGCGCGTTGAGGGCGCGAACGCCCTTGTCGTCGGCCAACGCCACGTTGAGCGAACGGCGACCGCTGCGGCGAGCCCCGGCGAAGGCGGCCCGTGTCGCGCGTTTCGCGAGCCGCTCGGCATCGGGCAAGGACTTGGTCCAGCCCTCGTCCAGCACGATGACCGTGCAGCGGAGCGCCGGCCTAGCCCTTGGCTTTCTTGTCGCGGGCGTCATAGGCATCGACGATGCGAGTCACGAGGTCGTGCCGCACGACGTCCTGGGAAGTGAGCCGCACGAAGCGCACGCCTTCGACGTCGGCCAGCGTGTCGACCGCGTCGTTCAGACCCGATTTCTGGTTGTTCGGCAGGTCTGTCTGGCTGGGATCGCCGGTGATGACCATGCGCGAGCCTTCACCGAGACGCGTCAGGAACATGCGCATCTGCATGGGCGTCGTATTCTGGGCCTCGTCGAGGATGACGTAGCAGTGCGCCAGCGTACGGCCGCGCATGAACGCGAGCGGCGCGATCTCGATCTCGCCGGATTCCATGCGGTGCGCGATCTGCTCGGCCGGAATCATGTCGTGCAGCGCGTCGTAGAGCGGCCGCAGGTAGGGATCGATCTTTTCCTTCATGTCGCCGGGCAGAAAGCCCAGGCGCTCGCCGGCCTCGACGGCCGGCCGCGACAGCACGATGCGCTCGACCTTGCCGGCGAGCAGCAGCATCACTCCCATGGCAACCGCGAGGTAGGTCTTGCCACTGCCGGCCGGCCCGAGGGCGAACACCATGTCGCGCTCGCGCAGGGCCGCGAGATAGCCGCGCTGGCCGGGCGTGCGGGCCTGGATGGTGCGGCGGCGCGTGCGGATGCTCTCGGCGTCGCCACCTTCGGCGCCGTTCCTGGCAAAGCGCACGGCAGCGTCGATGTCGGCCCCTTCGATCGACAGGCCTCGCTTCAGCCGCTCATAGAGGGCGGAGATCGCCTTCTGCGCGATGGCGGCATCGTCGGGCGTGCCCGAGATCGCAAGCTGGTTGCCGCGCGCGCTCAACTGCACGCTGGCGAGCTGCTCGATGCGCACGAGGTTGCGGTCGTGATTGCCGTAGAGAACGGCCAGCAGCGTATTGTTGTCGAACGTCATGCGCCGCACGTCGGCCGCGCGGGTCCCGGCAACCTGATCGCTCACGCGGCCACCTCGAAAGGCCCGGTGATGGACGAGCCGACGACGATCTCGCCGGCGAGGCTGTTGGCGTAGCCCTCGATCAGCCGGACGTCGACGATGCGGCCGAACAGCCGCGGGTTTCCCAGGGCGTAGACCGACTGAAGCCAGGGTGTCTTGCCCATGATCTGGCCGGGCTTGCGGCCGGCCTCGGCGAACAGCACGGGCACGGTGGTCCCGGCCTTCGACTCGTTGAAGGCGCGCGCCTGGCGCCCGACGAGCGCCTGAAGTGCGGCAAGACGCGCCACTTTCACATTCTCCGGCACCTGGTCGGTCAACGCCGCCCCGGGCGTGCCCGGCCGGCGGCTGTATCTGAAGGCGTAGGCCGAGGCGAACCCCACTTGCTCGATCAGCCGCATCGTGTCGTCGAAATCGGCATCTCTTTCACCCGGAAAGCCAACGATGAAGTCCGACGACAACGCAATGTCGGCACGGGCGTTGCGCAGACGGTCAACGATACGGAGGTAGAGATCGCGGTCATGGCGGCGATTCATCGCATCGAGGATGCGATCCGATCCCGACTGCACCGGCAGGTGCAGGTAAGGCATGAGCTGCGGGACGTCGACATGCACCGCGATAAGGTCGTCGTCCATGTCGCGCGGGTGGGAGGTCGTGTAGCGCAGGCGCGCCAAGCCTTCGATCTCGGCTATGGCCCGTATCAGGCGCGCGAGAGTCCAGGTCGAGCCGTCCGGGCCTTCGCCGTGATAGGCGTTGACGTTCTGGCCGAGCAGGGTGAGCTCGAGCGCGCCCGCGGCGATGAGCTGCCGTGCCTCGGCGAGCACGGCTGAAGCCGGCCGCGAATATTCGATGCCCCGCGTATAGGGCACCACGCAGAAGGTACAGAACTTGTCGCAGCCTTCCTGGATCGAGAGAAATGCCGAACCTGCGCGGATGCCTTGCGGCGACGGCAAATGATCGAATTTGCTCTCGGGTGGAAACTCCGTGTCGAGCACGCCGGCGCCCGGCTGCCGCCCGCCGGCACTGCTCGCGGCTGCCTTGCGCGCCACCTGCGCCAGCAATTCGGGCAATCGATGATAGGCCTGTGAGCCCACGACGATGTCGACGGCTGGCTGGCGACGCAGAATCTCCTCACCCTCGGCCTGGGCGACGCAACCGGCGACGGCGATGGTCAGGTCGCGCCCCTCGGCCCGACGTTCGATCTTGACGGCGCGCAGGCGTCCCAGCTCGGAATAGACCTTCTCCGACGCATGCTCACGGATATGGCAGGTGTTCAACACGACCAGATCGGCCTGCTCCGGTCCTTCGGCCAAGGCATAGCCCAGCGGCCGCAGGACGTCGGCCATGCGATCGGAATCATAGACATTCATCTGGCAGCCATAGGTGCGGATGAACACGCGCTTGGGCTGCCCGTCGGTACGGACGTCCTTCATCGGTCTCCGGTGCTGGGAACGGATGTGTTCTAACACCGCCGCCCGTCAGGGTCGAGGGGCGCTCGGGGCCGCGTGGCCGAGGGCCGGCTCGGCCAGCGACGGCAGCAGCTCGGGCCGGCCGGAATTCGCCGACTGAACGCCGGAGGAAACCTGCCGGTAGCAATAGTCTGCGAGCTTCTTGCGGTCTCCCAGGCGCTCGATGTCGACAGGCGGGAAGAAGGTCACCACCGCTTGTGTCTCACCAAGGCAGACCATCTGCCACAGATGCGGCACCAGATCGAGATCGCCGAACCATGCGAACAGCGGCCGCCAGTAGCGGCCGAGCGGAATGCCGTCGAGACGGGTGTAACAGATCGCCACCGGCTGCACGACGATCGGCCTGTCTTCGCGCCTCAACTGCGCCACACCGAACAGGGCACTGCGGAAGGGCAGCACGCGCGTGCCATCGCTGCTGGTGCCCTCGGGAAACAGCATCAGATTGTCGCCCGTGTTCAGCCGCCGCATCATCTCGTCCCGGCTGCTGCTGGTCTTGTTCGAGCGTCGTTCGACGAAGATCGTTCGCTGAGCCTTGGCCAGCGTGCTGAAGAACGGCCACGTCGCCACCTCGGCCTTCGCGACGAAACAGCCAGGGATGAGACCGCCCAGCACTTCGATATCGAGATAGGAGACATGGTTGCAGACGAAGAGCGTCGGCGTGACGGTCGAGCGTTCGCCGTTGACCTTCACCTTGATGCCGAGGATCAGGCACACCGCGCGATGATAGATCACCGGCAGCCAGCGTATGACCGGCGTCACGCGGAACGCGAGGGCCAGCAGATGGCAAGGCAACATCAGCAGCGTGAGCAGCAGATAGCTCAGGAGCCGGAAAGCGCCACGCAGGGGAGAGCCGATCCACGTCGCAGCGGGAGGAGCCTCGGTCGCGCTACTCACGCATTCCGCGTTCATAGTGACGAATGTACTTCTCCGTCACCAACTCGGTCTTCACGATGATGAAGACGTCGGTACTGTTGAATTCGTGGTCGATCACCGCACCGTCTCCGACGAAACCACCGAGCCGCAGGTAGCCCTTGATCAGCGGCGGCACGCGCGCCATCGCCTTGCGCGGATCGTAGCTGTCGGCCGCGAGCATATCCATCTTCACGTAGCGGTGCGGCAGGGCCCGGACGCGAATCTCCGGCGGCGCGAGATGATGGTGATAGAGATAAGACAGCGCCTGGGCATGTTGCGTCGGATCGATGCCCGGGATGCTGGCGCAACCGAACATCACCTGGATATTGTAGTGGTAAGCGTAGAGCGCGATGCCGCGCCAGAGCATCTGCATGGTCGCGGTGTTGCGCGCGTCCCGGGCGATGCACGACCGGCCAAGCTCGAGGACTTCGGCCGGATAGTCGATCATCTTCTGGATGTCGTACTCGGCCGATGAATAGAACCGGCCCATCTTCGCCGCTGCGGAACGTCGGATCAGGCGATAGGTGCCGACGATGCCTTCCGGTCCCTCACCGCGCCGGCGGTCGAGCACCAGCAGGTGATCGCAGACTTCGTCGAACGGATCGAAGTCGCGACCAAGCGCCTTCATTTCCGGCGAGGCCTGCGCCGACATTTCTTCATAGAAGACGCGAAAACGCAGGGCCTGTGCCGCTTCGATTTCAGCCGCCGTCTGGGCGAGGCGAACTTCGAAATCGCCCGCCACGACCTGCACGATCTCCCGATTGGAGACGGGCGGTCCAAGAAGCTCAGCTTCGCTGTCAACGCGGTCAATGCGCATGATCAATCCGCAAGGGGGCCGCCCCGATCATGGGCCCATTATCGGGCTGGCGATGGGCTCGTCCACTTATTTTTGGCTGTCGGATTTCCCATCCAGGGGAACGCCATAGAGCTCCAGCCGATGACCGACGAGCCGATACCCGGCCTTTTCGGCGATCCTGCGCTGCAGCTCCTCGATCTCGTCGTTGTGGAATTCCACAACCTTGCCGCTCTGGATGTCGATCAGATGATCGTGGTGCTCGTCCGGCGTCTCCTCGTAGCGCGCCCGGCCATCGCCGAAATCGTGCTTGGCGAGAATGCCCGCCTCTTCGAACAGCCGCACGGTCCGATATACCGTGGCGATGGAGATGTTGGGGTCGATCGCCGTCGCGCGACGATGCACGGCCTCCACGTCGGGATGATCCGACGCGTCCGAGAGGACGCGGGCAATCACGCGTCGCTGGTCGGTCATCTTGAGGCCGCGCTCTGCGCATAGGACTTCGAGCTTGGATTTCCTGTCGGGCATGCCGTCCTACCCTACACTGGCCGGCGTTCTAGGTATAGTTGGACATGCTCATACAGCCCGACCATGACATCGACATTACCGGCGAGGTCTGCCCAATGACCTTCGTGCGCACCAAGCTCAAGCTCGAGCGCATGCAGCCTGGGGAGACCCTCGCCGTGCGCCTGCGCGGCGACGAGCCGTTGCGCAACGTCCCGCGGGCCGCAAGGGACGAAGGCCACACCATCCTGGGCATCGCCGCGGACGGCGACGTCCATATCGTCACCATCCGCCGCCTCTGATCAGCTGAGAGTGAGACGCATGCTGAAGGCATCGGCGGCCGGCCGCCCCGCGCGCGCGTAATAGCCGGCGCGATGGCCCACGACCGCGAAACCCAGCGAATCGTAGAGCGTGCGGGCACCCGGATTATCCGCACCGACTTCAAGGAAAAGGGTCCGCGCGCCGCCACCTCGCGCGCTCTCGACCACGGCGCCGAGAAGCAGGCGCGCGGCCCCGCGGCGGCGATGGCCTGGATCGACGGCTACGGTGAGAAGCTCGGCCTCGTCGGCAACGACCCGGCAAATGGCCATGCCGATGTCGAAGGTGGCCTCGGTCAGCAGGAAGCCGGCGACACCCGGCGACGCCAGCAGACCGGCAACGTCCTGTCGCGTCCAGCCGCGCTCGCCGATCGGCGCGAACGCCTCGCGATGGAGCCGCGCCGCCCGATCGAGGTCGACTGCGCGCAATGGATTTAGAACGAAGCCGCCGTTCATTCACTCCACCGTGCGACGCGCGCCATCCGGCAGGGTGATGTTGACGCCGCGCAGGTAAAGCGGCCGGGGCAGACCTCCGGCGCGGTTTCGCACGGACCAAGCCTCTACGCCCTCTGCCAGGGCCAGGCGGCCGAGGACGACGGGATCCGGCGGCCCTTCCTGGGCGATCGCATCGACGCCGGCGGCTCGCAGCGACTGGGCGAGCGGCACCACATCCTTGCCGACGATCAGGCTCCTTTGGCCGCCAAGGCGCGCGGCAATGTCTTCGGTCGTGGCAGCGAAGGGCGCAGGATCGTCGCCGACCGCGCAGAACCAGTCGCCGAGCCTGGTGTCGACGGCGGCGACAACCAGCCGGTCCGTCGCCGGTGCCTGCGCCCGCAGCACCTCCGTCGTGGCAACGCCGGCCAGGGGAATGCCCAGGCCGACCGCCAGACCGCGCGCGGCCGACAGGCCCACGCGCACCCCGGTGAAGCTGCCGGGACCGGTCGTGACGGCGATCAGGTCGAGTTCCGTCCGCGCCACGCCGGCCTGTTCCAGCGCGGCCAGGATCGCGGGCAGGAGCCGCGCCGCCTGGTCGCGCCCCTCTTCGAAGAGCCTCGCCAGGGCTTGGCCCTCGCGCACGATGGCGACGCCCTGCCCACTCACGGCGCAATCGAAGGCCAGGACCGTACTCACCTGGCCCCATCGCGCCGGAGACTGGCGTTGATTGAAACGGCTGGGCATTGTTGCGTCATGAAGCTCGACCTTGTTGCCATCGCTCCGCCCGACTTCGACGTCGACGTGACGCTGGCTTATGCGACAGAGGCAAATCTAACGGGCCGGCCGGTGTATCGAAACGCCGAATGCTGGCTGCACCGCGAGGCGGCCGACAGGCTCGCCGCGGCCATCGAACTCGCCCGGCCTCTCGGCTTGCGGCTGCGCATCTTCGACGCCCTGCGGCCGGTGGAAGCCCAATGGGCCCTGTGGAACGTCAACCCCGACCCGGAATTCATCGCCGATCCCCGCCGCGGTTCGCCGCACTCGCGCGGCGTGGCAGTCGATCTCAACCTGCTCGACGAAGGGGGCCGGGAACTCGACATGGGAACGGCATTCGATGCCTTCACGCCGCTGTCGCATCATGGGCGAACCGACGTCTCCCCCGAGGCCCAGCGCAACCGGCTGTTGCTGATGGGCCTGATGACGGCCGCAGGCTGGGACTTCTACCGCAATGAGTGGTGGCACTATCAGCTGTTCGACGCGCGGCGCTATCCGCTGGTCGCCGATGCCGACCTGCCGCGCCCCATGATGTAGGCGTCAGGCTTCGTCAGAAGCCCGCCCTCAAAATCCGGAGAGCCGCGCCTTGTCGAAATCGCGCAGATCGTTCTCGCGCATGATCTGGCGGACGAACTGCACATAGTCCTGACCGCGCTCCGAATAGCGCAGGAGCGAGCCGATCAGTCGAAAGCCGTCCGGGTCCTCGCCGCGCTCGCGCATAGCCGCCCGCTCGTTGCGGAAGCCGGCATAGGCGGGATGGGTGTTGAGATTGGAGACATAGGCGTCGGTTGACTCGCCCACGTCCGTAAAGGGCTGCGGCATGCCGGCGCCCGGCTTCCATGGCACCGAAACGCTGTGACGGCCGACCGCCTGGATCTGGCCGTACAGGGCATTGCCGGTCCGCGCCGCGAACGACGTGCCCCACCCCGATTCGACACCACCCTGGGCGATCGCCATCGAGGGCGGAATGATGTCGACGCGCCGGACCAGCTCGTTGATCTTCTCGACCGACGTGTCGTAGCGCTCGGCGAGATCTTCGAGCCAGATGCGCTCGATGGCCGTCAGCATCTGGGGCGTCGAGAAGAGCTTGTCGCGCAAGTAGAGCAGCTGATCGCGGTCGGCGAGGACGCGTTGGTTGGCCTCGAGAATCACGGGCAGGAGTGCCGTGATGAAAAGCATCTTGCGCTCGTTTCCGTCCTTGCTGCCGAGATCGGCCGGCACGCGATCGACCTTGAACGGCGGCACCGCCTCGCCCTGGCGGATATCGGTGAGGGTATAGGAAACGTCGCGGAAGAAGCCTGCGAGTTCGTCGGCGGTGCGCGGGCTGATGGACCGCACCTGGACCTGTCGGCGCACGGCGTTGCCCGGCGCTGCAAAGCGGCCATGGCCACCCGAGCCATCACGGGTCGAGCGATGCGTGACGTCGTCAGGTTCACTCATTTCGTGGCGCACGAATATGAGGGCGGCGGGTTCGGCGTCCATGACAGGATAAGACGTCCGCTCGGCGTCCTGCGCATAGGCACTGCCCACACCCACGAAGGAGAGATAGGGCGTCACGTCGACCGACGGCAGGGGTTTGTAGAACCCGACACCCATCGCCAGGACCGCTGCCCACGCAGCGGGAAAAGCGAAATTGCGCCCACGCTCGATCGCGGGCCGTAACGTCAATTGCATGCCACACTCTTCATTGTCATTTGCTCGCACGGATGGTCGCACGCGCGGC